>JAIFMA010000161.1 GCA_020048795.1 Rhodoferax sp. | reverse complement strand
TGTGCTGCGTGCATAGGCACGACGATAACGAAAAAAGGTCGGTGTGTCCAGTAATTTTGGGAGGCTAAGGGGGGTTCGCCGAATAGTTTCCAATGTTTGCAACGGTCAAATATGTAATTTGTTGTTCTGTAACACTATTTTAGAGTTCCGTGGCAGTGCTTGTATTTTTTACCACTGCCGCAGGGGCAGGGCTCATTGCGCCCGACACGCGGCACGGCTTTGACCACCGTTTTGTCATCCACCGTGGTTTGCATCTCGCCAGTTTCCGTGGGTGCGCTGTAGGTCACGTTGGTGATGCGTTCGGCGCGGTTTTCCATTGCTACGGCCGCCTGCTCCACTTCTTCATTGGACTGGACGCGCACCGTCATCAACACCTTGGTGACTTCGTTCTTGACGGCATCGAGCATTTGTCCAAACAGTTCAAACGCCTCACGCTTGTATTCCTGCTTGGGTTGTTTCTGTGCATAACCGCGCAGATGAATACCCTGACGCAGGTAGTCGAGTGAGCTCAGGTGGTCGCGCCAATTGGTGTCAATGCTTTGCAGCAGCACCATGCGCTCGAACTGGGTAAAGTTTTCGTTGCCGACCAATGCGACCTTGTCATCAAACATCTGGTTGGCATGCACTCGCACAGTTTCGAGCAGATCATGGTCGGTGATGGCACTGGCTGCGTTGACCTGATGCTGCAACGCCAGGGTCATTTGCCACTCATCCTGCAGCACCTTTTCAAGCGCAGGCAAACTCCACTGCTCTTCGACGGACTCGATCGGCACGAACTGGCGCACGATGTCGTGGAAGCAGCCCTCGCGCAAAGACTGAATCTGCGCTGACAGGTCGGATGCGTCCAAAATTTCGTTGCGTTGCTGGTAGATCACCTTGCGCTGGTCGTTCGACACGTCGTCGTATTCGAGCAACTGCTTGCGCATGTCGAAGTTTCGCGCCTCGACCTTGCGTTGGGCACTTTCGATACTGCGAGTGACGATCCCGGCTTCAATCGCTTCCCCCTCAGGCATTTTCAGCCGATCCATGATGGCTTTGACGCGGTCACCGGCAAAAATTCGCATCAGGGAGTCGTCCAGGCTCAGGTAAAAGCGTGACGAACCCGGGTCGCCCTGACGGCCCGAACGACCGCGCAACTGGTTGTCAATGCGACGCGACTCATGCCGCTCGGTGGCGATGATGCGCAAACCACCCAAGCCCGTCACCCGTTCGTGGTCTTGCGTCCACTGATCACGCATGGCATCGACCTTTTTTTGCTTTTCGACGGCATCCAGGGTCTCGTCGGACTCAATCGCCTCAATCAGCTTGCTGATGTTGCCGCCCAGCACAATATCGGTGCCCCGACCCGCCATGTTGGTGGCAATGGTGATCATCTTGGAGCGACCCGCCTGCGCCACGATGTCGGCCTCACGGGCATGCTGCTTGGCGTTGAGCACCTGGTGCGGCAGCTTTTCTTTTTCCAGCAAAGTTGCAATGACCTCGGAATTTTCGATCGATGTGGTGCCCACCAGCACCGGTTGCCCACGCTCGTAACATTCGCGGATGTCGGCGATGGCGGCCTGGTATTTTTCGTGGGTGGTTTTGTAGACCCGATCGAGTTGATCGTTGCGGCAACTGGGCTGGTTGGGCGGAATCACCACGGTCTCCAGGCCATAAATTTCCTGGAACTCATAGGCCTCGGTGTCGGCAGTACCCGTCATGCCGGCCAGCTTGCCATAGAGCCGGAAATAGTTCTGAAAGGTGATCGAGGCCATGGTCTGGTTTTCCGGCTGAATCGCTACACCTTCCTTGGCTTCGACGGCCTGGTGCAGGCCCTCGCTCCAGCGCCGCCCGGTCATCAGGCGCCCGGTGAACTCGTCCACAATCACAATCTCGCCCGCCTGCACCACATAGTGCTGATCACGATGATAAAGATGCTGGGCCCGCAACGCCGCATACAAATGGTGCATCAGGGTGATGTTGGCCGGGTCGTACAGGCTGGCCCCCTCGGGAATCAGGCCCATTTCAAACAGGATACGTTCGGCATTTTCGTGACCGCGCTCGGTCAGAAACACCTGATGGCCTTTTTCGTCAATGGTGAAGTCGCCCGGTTTGGTAATGCCCTCGCCGGTGTGCGGATCGGCTTCACCCTCCTGCATTTCCAGTTGAGGCACGATCAGCTTGATGCCTTGGTAGAGATTGGTCTGGTCTTCGGCCTGACCACTGATGATCAAGGGCGTGCGCGCCTCGTCGATCAAGATCGAGTCCACCTCGTCAACAATCGCATAGTTCAGCTTGCGCTGCACGCGGTCGGCGGCCTCATAGACCATGTTGTCGCGCAGGTAGTCAAAGCCGTACTCGTTGTTGGTGCCATAGGTGATGTCGGCGCGGTAGGCTGCCTGCTTTTCTTCGCGCGACAGATTGGGCAAATTGATGCCGACCGACAGCCCCAAAAAGTTGTAGAGCTTGCCCATCCACTGGGCATCCCGATTGGCCAGATAGTCATTCACCGTCACCACATGGACACCCTGGCCGGTCAGGGCATTGAGGTACACCGGCAGCGTGGCGGTCAGGGTCTTGCCCTCGCCCGTGCCCATTTCGGAAATTTTGCCGTAATGCAGCGACATGCCGCCGAGCAACTGCACGTCAAAATGGCGCATCTTCATGACCCGCTTGGAACCCTCGCGCACCACCGCAAAAGCTTCTGGCAACAAATCATCGAGCGTGGCACCCTGGGTGATGCGTTGCTTCAGATCGTCAGTCTTGGCCAGCAGCGCTACATCGGAAAGCTGCTCGAAACCAGCCTCCAAAGCATTGATTTTGCTGATCGCGTTACGGTACTTTTTTAGCAGGCGGTCATTGCGACTGCCGAAAATTTTGGTGAGGAAGTTCGTGGCCATGAATGCAGGGCGTGCAGTATGAGCCATTCACGGCCAAGCTGCATCGCAATCCTTTTTTACAATCTAACTGAAATGGGGATAAGGGATGAAAACTCAAGTTTCGGCGCGCATCAGCCGCGCGAGCCACTTGGCGCAATTTTAGCTTTGCGCAGAAAGCCAAATAAAGCCATCACTTGACAGCAGGTGTAGCGGCCACTGACCCGCGGTTCATGGCACTTCGCTCTAGCGATGCCAACGGCGATCCGCTCGACTGCTGGCCCGCCTGCAAGAACTTTTGCGGGTCTTGCGGGATTCCCTGAACCAGAACCTCAAAATGAAGATGTGAGCCAGTCGAGCGGCCGCTGGTGCCAACTTCTGCGACTTTCTGACCCCGCCTGATCAGGTCACCTTTTTTGATCACAACTTTGGAAGCATGGGCGTAACGGGTCATCAGGTCATTGCCATGATCAATTTCGACCACGAATCCGTATTCTGGATGGTATTCCTGGGTCACCACCACCCCACCTGCAGCAGCAAAAATGGAAGTACCCACCGCTGCCGGAAAATCTAGCCCGGTATGCAGGGCCGAACGTCCGCTGAGTGGATCCAGACGCCAGCCAAACGCCGACCCGATGTCCCCTTGGAGCACCGGCCGCTGCGTGGGGATCATCATGGTTTCCATCTTTCGTTCAAACAGACGGGATTCCAGTACGGTCAGCAAGTCAGTTTTCTGGTGCGTCAGAGCCTCGAGGTCATCCATGGCCGTCTTGATCTCCTCCAGGCTCAGCGCATGATTGCCAATTTGAACGCCACCCTGGCCCGGCATTCTGCTGACTTGTGTCGCGTTAACACCTGCCAACCCGGATACCCGCTCGCCCAACGATTCCAACTGGGTCAACTTAGCTTGGAGCTCACCCAGTTGGCGCGCCATCACATCAAGGTTTTCCCGCAAATAACGGTCACGCTGATCAAACTGGTCTTTGGTCACTAACCGGACCAAAGACCCGATAATCGGCCAGCCTTCACGCGCACCCTTCAGAAACACCCAGTGGTACAAGCCCAAGGCAGATAACATCAGGACCAGTGAAGACAGCACAAACACCACCACCATTTGCACACCCGTGAGATGAAGTGCCCGCGACCTGGCCAGCCAGGCATCAGTGATGATCAATTGCATTTGTTACTTTCCAAAACGCATGAGCCCCTACCACACATCATTGACCCTGTTGCAGGCGAGCCAGAACAATCCAAATCTGGCAAAACTGATGGCCATACAAAAAGAGTCACAGGACCGACTACAGGCCATCAGGCCACTGATCCCGCCCGCACTTGAGTCAAGCGTGCAGAGCGGCCCTCTTGACGAGGGCGTTTGGTGCCTGCTGCTGGCCAATGCCACCACAGCAGCGAAAATACGTCAACTGCTACCGGCTTTCGAGGCACAACTCCGGGTCGAGAAACTTGAAGTGAAATCCATTCGACTGAAAGTGCGCCGGCCGGATAAACAGGCATGAAGCCGCAGGCACCCGTGCTGAACAACTTTTGCAGGCTGTTGATTTCATTATCATTGAAGAGTGCCCATAACAGACTCATCTTCCACGCTACAACCTCCATGAATGCCCTGTTTTCAAGCTTAGAGATCAAGGAATACTGCCCAAAATAGCGCCAAATCCAAAAATGTCACCCTTTTCAGAGCCTTTGACAGGCAATAATTCTAGTTGACGGAACCCAGCCCCAAAAACCCTTGCCAGCACCCGATGGTGACACGTAGGCAAAGCAATCTGGAAACTTGCAAACGGCCTGTTATTACCAAAGTTCTTTGTAACAAATAGGCCGCTAGCCCTTTTAAAATAAGCGTGATAAGCTATTTTAAATATAGCAATTTGGGCGACATTTGCACCTGAAGGGCAAGCACCTGTGCAGTGTTGTTGCGTTGCCATGGGTAGGGAAAACTCGCAGTATTGTGGGCGCTTGGGCTAGCTGATGATGGTCAAGTGGTAGCTTCAACGCCGCCCTTTTGATGTCATCTGTGCCATTATTCAATAAACTCGCGAGGAGTTCCAGATGGCATTGACACAAATCAAGAACTCCACATCAAATGTGTGAGAAAACGCCATGGTCAGGTCATTGGCTATTTCATATTGGCAAAATTCGCAGCACCCATGAACATTAAAACCAAAATTGCGTTAACGCTCAGCGGCACACTCTGTTTGATGGCCATTGCCACCTCTGCCGCGCTGTTTGGCATGAAAACCACTGAAACCCGACTGCAATCGTTCATCAACATGGATGTTGCAGCCAACCAGGCTGTCAATGACCTCTACAGCCAGGGTTTGCAAATGGAGCAAGCCTTGCGCAACATTATTCTTGACCCGCAGAACAAGACCGCCAGTGACAACATGCAAACGGCTTTGACCCAGTTCAGAGGGCAGGTCGGTAAGCTACAGCAACTCGGTCAAGAGGACCCGTCCAACCAGACTCTGGCAGATACCGTCGTGCCGCTGCAAGCACAGTTGGAAAAAATTCAGGACAAAGTGAAATTGTTGGCACAAACCGATCAAGCGCAAGCGATTGCCCTGCTGAACAAGGAGGAAACACCCGCCTGGCGCAAGCTGCGCACCGTCCTCCTGGAGGCCATGAAGGCCAAAGCGGCTTCCGTATCAGTGGTGCAGCAGGAGACCATGGCCGCTACCCGCAGCAAGTTTGTCTTGAGTTTGGCTTTTTTGCTAGTGGCGCTGGGAGCCAGTGCGGTCGCCACCATCTGGTTAATCCGCACCATTACCCGACCGCTTAACGTTGCCGTAGCAACCGCCAAGGCAGTGGAGGCCGGCGACTTCAACAGCCATGTTGAAGTCAAGGTGATGGATGAAATCGGCCAGTTGCTGACGGCGCTACAACATATGCAACAGACGTTGATTGGTTTTGAGGCTTCACAGCACGAAATGGCACGTCAGCACGATGCCGGCATGCTGGACTATGTGATCCCAACGCAGCACCTGAAAGGGTCGTATCTGTCGATGACCGAGGCGGTCAACAAGCTGGTGCAGTCCCATGTGGCTGAAACCATGGACATCGTGGGCGTGGTGACAAGCTACTCCGAAGGCCAGCTTGAAGCCAGCCTGAAACGCCTGCCGGGGCAAAAAGCCCGCATCAACGCATCCATCGACACGGTTCAGAAAACGCTTCAACAAGCGGCAACCGCTGCACATAGCAATCTGCGCATTCGCAATGCGCTGGACAAATGCACCACCAATGTGATGATCGCCAACGCCGACCATTTCATTGTTTACATGAACGAAACAGTTGCAGCCATGATGCAGCGCAACGAGGCCGAGCTGCGCAAGACCTTGCCCGGGTTTGAGGCAGACAAGCTCATCGGCCAGAGCATCGACCTGTTTCACAAGAACCCGGCGCATCAGCGCAGCATGCTCGCGGCCCTGCGAACGACGCACAAAGCGCAAATACAAGTGGGGCAGCTCTATTTCGGATTCACTGCCAACCCGATCATGGATGCGCAAGGTGCCAGGGTTGGAACCGTGGTGGAATGGCATGACCGAACCGCTGAAGTGGGTGTCGAGCAGGAAATAGCCGACATTGTCAAATCCGCCGCCGCCGGAGACTTTGGTCGCCGTGCAAATATGGACGGCAAGCAAGGCTTCTTTGCCAATCTATCGAGCAGCATGAACGAACTGCTCCAGACCAGCGAACACGGTTTGACCGATGTGTCCAACGTGCTGGCAGCCTTTGCTGAAGGCGACCTGACCAAACGCATGGTGCATAACTATGATGGCTTGTTTGGCAAGGTCAAAGACAATGTCAACCTGACCGCCGAGAACCTGACGCGGGTTATTGGGGAAGTTCATGCTGCGGCAGATGCCTTGACGGGTGCTGCCAACCAGGTCAGCGCCACCGCGCAATCCTTGTCACAGGCGGCCAGTCAACAAGCCGCGAACGTGGAACAAACCACAGCTTCGATTGATGCCATGTCGGCATCGATTAACCAAAACAGCGATAACGCCAAGGTCACCGATGGCATGGCGACCAAAACCAGCACCGAAGCGGCTGAAGGTGGCCAGGCTGTGGCTCAAACAGTCACCGCGATGAAGCAGATTGCGGCCAAGATCGGCATCGTCGATGACATCGCCTACCAGACCAATCTGCTGGCGCTGAATGCCGCCATTGAAGCCGCCCGCGCCGGGGAACACGGCAAGGGGTTTGCGGTAGTTGCCGCTGAAGTGCGAAAACTGGCTGAACGCAGTCAGGCGGCGGCCAAGGAAATTGGTGAGTTGGCGGGCAACAGCGTAGCCACATCTGAGCGCGCTGGTGCGCTGCTCGATGAAATCGTGCCCAGTATCCAGAAGACCAGCGAACTGGTGCAGGAGATTGCCGCGTCCAGCAACGAGCAAAGTGAATCTGTGGTGAAAATTGGTGGGGCCATGGGGCAACTGTCAAAAGCCACGCAACAGAATGCGTCCGCTTCAGAAGAGCTGGCAGCCACCAGCGAAGAACTTTCAGCTCAGGCTGAGCAGTTGCAGCAGTCGATTGCTTTCTTCAATACCGGGAAAGATGCGCCAAAGCTGCGCAGCCGCCACGAGACTCCGGCTGTCGAACGTCGACCAGCAGCGCCCCGACTTGCTGCAAATTCAACGCCCAAAGGCTCAAACTTTCGTCCCTATTGAAGCCTTGGTTGGACGAAGCCGCTACGTGGAGTAAATCACCCCGCCATTGGGCTGGCTGACACGATTTAAGCTGCGCCTTCACCCCTTTAATTCCGATAGGGTGATTCTGCAATAAATCGTGAGGCCCTCAGTATGAACCCCAGCACCAAGGCTCAGACAACCTGATCTCTAGGATTTTGCGATGTTCTCAACTGGGTTCACTGAGGGCAAGTTGACTGGCGTTTTCGTAATTCCCAATT
>JAIFMA010000021.1 GCA_020048795.1 Rhodoferax sp. | reverse complement strand
GTCGTTCCCATATCAGCATGAAAGGCCCAAGCACCCGGCGTAATGTCCTGAAAAAAAGTCGAATCACGGTTTTCATGATGTCAATGGCTCATTTGATCAATAACACTGGTGTGCTGGCGAGTTGTACCACCTTGACCGTCACCGAGCCCATGAACAAGCCGACCACTGTGCCAAAACCGTGCGCCCCCATGATGATCAGATCACAGCCGTGGCTATTGGCAAATTCCACCAGCGTGGGGGCTGCCTCGCCAATCAAAATATGGGCTGAATGCGCCAGCCCGGCTTGGGTGAGTTTTTCTTTGGCAGATGCCAGGTCAGTGTCACCGCTCTCACGGTGAAAATCTTCCACCGTTTTGGCATCAATGAAACGCGTCACATCAGACGGCAGTCCGGGTTGCACATTCACCAGGAAAATCTGGGGCGGGGTGCTGCGGGTGGTGACATCCTTGATGATGTAGTCAACAGCCCTGAGTGCGTGTTCAGAGCCATCAATGGCAATCAGGCAAACGTTGTTCATGCTCTATCTCCTTGTTCAAGTGTTGCTGGAAGGTGGCAGTTCAACCGCTGGGCGTCGTCCCATCCGGCCCCCCAGCCACTTGCCCAGGATCACCACCACCAGCGCTCCGGTGCCGGCAAAAACATAATGGGCATAAGGGATGTCTTTGGCAATCGAGGGCGGTGTGGCCAGGTCGGTCAGCAGCATGCTGCCGCCAATCCAGCCCAGCAAGGCGGCGCCCAGCGTGATCACAATCGGAAAGCGGTCCATCATTGACAGCACCAGTTTGCTGCCCCAGACCACAATCGGAATGGACACCAGAATGCCGAAAGTCACCAGCACCATGGAGCCGTGCGAAGCGCCTGCCACGGCAATCACATTGTCCAGGCTCATCACCGCATCGGCGATCACAATGGTCTTGATGGCCGCCATCAGCGTGGTGCCGCCGTCAATATTGTTGTGTTCGTCACCGTGTTCGGGCAGCAGCAGCTTGACGCCGATCCAGAACAACAGCAGCCCGCCGACGATCTTCAGGTAAGGCACGGCCAGCAGTTGCAGGGCAAAGAAAATCATCACCACGCGCAGGCCAATGGCTCCGATCACGCCCCAAAAAATGCCTTTGTTGCGCTGTGCTTCGGGCAATTTGCGGCAAGCCAGGGCAATCACCACCGCATTGTCGCCACCCAGCATGATGTCGATGGCAATGATCTGCAGGACGGCAATCCAGAAAAGTGAAGAGGTCAAATCAGGCATGGTGGTAAACGTCACTAAAAAACTCTGACAAGGGCTCGCCGCGCGAGACCACGAAAGTCCGCTATTGTCTCTGTTCGCTGAGTCCCTGCCCGGCAGACGGATTGCCTTGCTTTTTTTGCCTGTTGACCGCAAGGTACCAGAGCAGTGACTGTCCCCTTTAAAAATCAAAAAAATATGCCGGATAATCCGCACTCTGACGGCAACCGTCAGCGCAAAGCTTCATTTCCTGGCCATTTTCAAATCTCAAGTCCATCTGAAAACTGACCTCACCTGCCTGTTTCGATGCCCATCCCTTTTGAACTGATCCTCGGCTGGCGCTACACCCGGGCTGGCCGCGCGACCCGACGCAATGGCTTTATCTCGTTTATCTCCGGCGTGTCCATGCTGGGTATTGCACTTGGCGTGGCGGCACTGATCATTGTGCTCAGTGTCATGAACGGGTTTCAAAAGGAGGTGCGTGACCGCATGCTCGGGGTGGTGTCGCACATCGAGATTTTTGCCCCGAACGGCGCCGCTTTGCCCGATGTGGCCCTGACGCTGTCTGAGGTTCGGGCCAATCCGGAGGTCATCGGTGCTGCACCTTTCATAGCTACTCAGGCTTTGCTGGCAAGGGGTGAGGACATGAAAGGCACCATGGTGCGGGGCATTGACCCGGTGCGTGAGCCCGATGTGACTGAGCTGGCGGGTGACCCGAAAGACTCGGCGTTGAGTCGGCTGGTGTCCGGTGAATTCGGCATCGTGCTGGGTGGTGAACTGGCACGCAGCATGGGGGTTCGCAGTGGCGACAAGCTCACCTTGGTGGCCCCCAGCGGCCAGGTGACCCCGGCCGGTGTGGTGCCACGGCTCAAGCAGATGACGGTGGTGGGTACCTTTGATTCGGGCCACTATGAGTATGACTCGGGGCTGGTGCTGCTGCATCTGGACGATGCCGCGCGCATCTTCCGCCTGGAAGGCCCCAGTGGCGTGCGGGTGCGGCTCAAGGACCTGCACCAGGCGCGCTCGGTGGCGGCGCAACTGACCACCACACTCACCGGAAACCTGCTGATTCGCGACTGGACGCGCCAGAACCGCACCTGGTTTGCCGCCGTGCAGTTGGAAAAACGCATGATGTTCATCATCCTGACGCTGATCGTGGCGGTAGCCGCCTTCAACCTGGTCAGCACCCTGGTGATGACGGTGACCGACAAACGGGCCGACATTGCCATCCTGCGTACCCTGGGTGCGCGACCGGCCAGCATCATGGCCATTTTTGTGGTGCAGGGTGCCATGGTGGGGGTGATAGGCACCCTGGCCGGGTTGGTGCTGGGCTTGGGTGTGGCCTACAACATTGATGTGATCGTACCGGCGCTGGAGCAGTTGCTGGGGGCGAGCTTTTTGCCGCGTGACATCTACCTGATCAGCCACATGCCGAGTGATCCGCAGCAGGCCGATATCCTGCCGATCACGCTGATTTCGCTGCTGCTGGCCTTCATCGCCACGCTGTACCCGAGCTGGCGCGCCAGCCGTGTCAACCCTGCCGAGGCCCTGCGTTATGAATGAGCTGGTGTTAAGTGCCCGGGGACTGACCAAACGTTTCACCGAGGGACGGCTGGACGTGACCGTGCTACAGGGCGTTGATCTGGACGTGTTGGCCGGCCAGGCGCTGGCCATTGTGGGGGCCTCCGGGTCGGGCAAGAGCACCTTGCTGCACCTGCTGGGCGGGCTCGATGCGCCGACCAGTGGCTCGGTGGTGCTGCAGGGTCAGGACCTGGCACGCCTGAGTGCTGCAGAGCAGGGCCGCCTGCGCAACCGGCATCTCGGTTTTGTTTACCAGTTTCACCACCTGCTGCCTGAGTTCAGCGCCCTGGAAAATGTTGCCATTCCACTATGGATTCGGCGTGTAGCGCTCGTGGATGCTGCGCTGGAAGCTAGCAAAATACTAGCAAGTGTGGGTTTGAAGGAGCGTCTGCTGCATCGTCCCAGCGAACTCTCGGGCGGGGAGCGCCAGCGGGTCGCCATTGCGCGTGCACTGGTCACCCGGCCGGCCTGTGTGCTGGCTGACGAACCCACCGGTAACCTGGACCGCAGCACCGCCCACGGTGTGCTGGACCTGATGCTGGAGCTGGCCCAGACCCAGGGCACGGCTTTTGTGGTGGTGACCCACGACACCGCGCTGGCCAGCCGATGCGAGCGACAGTTCACGCTGGTGCAAGGCCGTCTGGCGGCCCTGGCTGGCCACCTCACGTCAGTCTGAACACATCGGCGGCGCGCACCAGTTGCTGTCCCTGGTCTTCCAGGGTGTGCGCCGACTGGGCGGCGTTTTCGGCCATGGGAACGTTCTGCTGGGTCGCCTCATCGATGCTGGCCACCAGCTGGGCCACGCGGTCAATGGCCTGACCCTGGGTCATCGAGGCCTGGGTGATTTCTGCCATCAGCGCGGCGACCCGGTGCACTGCTTCAATGGACGAATCAATGGTGTGCCGGGCCTCGCTGACTTGCTGCAAGCCGCCTTCGACCTGATGTACCGAGTCTTCAATCAGTGCCTTGATCTCTTTGGCCGCTGCCGCACTGCGCCCCGCCAGCAGGCGCACCTCACTGGCCACCACGGCAAACCCGCGACCTTGCTCACCAGCGCGAGCCGCCTCAACGGCAGCATTGAGCGCCAGAATGTTGGTCTGAAAGGCGATTCCGTCAATCACGCCGATGATGTCGGTGATACGACGCGAGCTGCTGGCAATGGAGTCCATGGTGCCCACCACCTTGCCGACGGCCGTGCCGCCATCCGACACAATGGCACCGGCATCCTGCACCAACTGGTTGGCGCTCTGGGCGTGTTCAGTGTTTTCGCGCATGGTCAGCGATACCATGTCCATGTGGGTACAGGTCTCCTTGAGCGAGACAGATTGCTCTTCTGTGCGCCCGGCCAGGGCTTCATTGCTTTGACTGATGGCCTTGGCCTCAGCACTGACCAGCTCGGCACTGACCAGAATGGCTTGCGCCATGGATGCCAGGCTGCGCTGCATCGCCATCAGGGCGTTCATCAGCTGGCTGGTTTCGTCGTGACCTTGCCGGTCGATGCGATTGCCCAGAAACCCGGCGGCAATCTGCTTTGAAATGTCCACCGCCTGGTTAATGGGTTGCACCACCGACTGCTGCAGACGTCGGCCCAAAGCCACCAGCAGCGCCAATCCCAGCACAATGCCCGTCATGCCCAGATTGCGTACCCAGTCGGCCGCCGACTGGGCATCCGTCACGGCCTGCCTGGCAAGCGACTCCTGCTGTGCCAGCTGGGTATCCAGGTTTTGCTTGAGTTTGTCGAAATGGCGACTCGCGGTGTAGCGGTAAGTTCGTGCCACCAGGGCAAAGTCTCCCTTGCGCAGGGCTGCGGTTGATGGTTGTAGCCCCTCATTCACATACTGGGCCCAGATTCTGTCGAACTCATCCTGAATGGGTTTTTCGTCAGCGCTATGGCCGATGGCCTGGTAGTCGCGCCAGGCCTGGTTGATGCTGATCACATCGAGTTCAATTTGCGCCGCCAGTGCTTGCGCTTTGTCGGCCTGCTTGAAATCGACCTCGTCGGTGGCCAGCGCCGTGGACAGTGCCAACTGGTTGCGCAATTGCAGTCTGGCGATGGTGTCGAGGTAGCCGATGGCGTGTGCACCTTCACGGTACATCGATGCCACCTGCCGATTGCTGGCATTCATGCCGTATTGCCCCAAGCCGCCGACCCCAATCACCAGCAGCGCGGCCAGCATGATCAAGAGGCTAAGTCGGCGACTGATGTTCGGGCGGCGCCAGCGGTCCCATAACCCGGGCAAGCCGGTGCGCACCACCAGGCCATGTTCGATGCGCAAGCCGCTGGCTTTTCCCTCGCGAAAGCGCTGATAAAGTGACTCAATGGGCGCAATCGATTCACGCTCCGGTTTCATCCGCACCGAGGCGTAACCGATGATCCTGCCCCCGTCCAGAATCGGTGAAACGTTGGCGATGACCCAGTAATAGTCGCCATTCTTGCGCCGGTTCTTCACCATCCCGGACCAGGTCAGTCCAAGCGGCAGCTGATGCCACATGTCGGCAAAAGCTTCTTCGGGCATGGATGGGTGGCGCACGATGTTGTGCGGCTGGCCCAACATTTCTTCTTCCGAAAAACCGCTGGCCTCACAAAAATCGGCGTTCACGTAGGTGATGCGGCCCTTGGTATCGGTGCGCGAAATCGGCGACTGGTTGTCGCGCAGGATGTATTCTTTCTGGGTGATCGGCTGGTTATTGATCATTTTTATGCTTCACGTTCGTTGTTTGACTGTCCAGGGGATCCGTTTAGTTTTTATCATCCTTAGCTGATTGCATTGACTGGCTTGTTTTTGGAAAAACCGCAAAATGTACGCTGATTTGAAGCCGAAAAAAAATCTTTTGCTGAAGATCCGGATTTTCTGGTCAGGCCATCCAAACGTGTCGCAAGGTCGCGGTGGCTTCGATGAAGGCGAAGTGTCACGCTAAACTTTACCAAAAGGCAAAAATCACCAGACAGTCGCGTTAGTATGCAGGTCAATGAACTGGCGGTTGCGATTCGTCGGGCCCAATCAGTCGCCAGCCAATTTTTTTCAGGAAGTGTGCAATGTCGTTGTCGGTGGTGAAGTCCAAAGTGCTGATTGTGGAAGACGAGTTGGTGGTGGCGCGTGACATCGAGCAGCAATTGCGCGAACTCGGCTATGACCCGGTGGGCTCGGCCACGCAGGCAGAGCAGGCCATTGAGATGGTGGGCGAACTGCGGCCAGACCTGGTGCTGATGGATATTCAGCTTGCCGGCGACATGGACGGGATTGCGGCAGCCCAGATCATTCGTACCCGATTTGCGTTGCCGGTGGTTTTTTTGACAGCGTTCACCGCCGATGACGTGTTGACGCGGGCCAAGCTGACCGAACCTTTTGGTTATATCCTGAAACCGTTTTCAGATCGCGAACTGCGCACGGTGCTGGCCATGGCACTGTACAAACATCAGGCCGAAGCCCGCTTGCTCAATACCACACGTCAGTTGAAAGCCTTGTCCAGGCGCGTACTTGAGGCGCAAGAGCTTGAGCGAAGGCGCGTTGCCATCGAACTGCACGACGAACTGGGCCAGTCGCTTACCGCCATCAAGATCAACCTGCAGCTCAGTGAGCGCTTCAAGGATCAGTCCCCGGTTGATCTCAACCAGGAAAGCATCCGCATCGTTGAAGACGCGCTACAGCAGGTGCGTCGCCTGGCTACAGCCCTGCGTCCCTCCATGCTTGATGACCTGGGTCTGGTGCCGGCGCTGAAATGGCTTGCCCAGCAAACCTCACAGCGTGGCGGTTTTGCGGTCAATTTGCATCATATCGACATGCCGTCGCGTCTGGCCAGCGACATCGAAACCGCGTGTTTCCGCATTGTCCAGGAGGCCTTGACCAATGTCATGCGACATGCGCAACCCCAGGAGGTCAACATCCGCCTGAGCCGTGACGGCACCGATCTGCTGCTGAGTGTGCAGGACGATGGGCTGGGTTTTGACTTGTCGGCCATGCGTGAGCGGGCTGTGGCTGGCGGCAGCCTTGGCGTGCTGGGCATGCAGGAGCGAGCCACGCTGGTCGGCGGCCAGCTTGAGATCGAATCGCTACCCGGGCGGGGTACCACGGTGCAGCTTCAATGCCCCTGGCATCAGCAGCAGGGGAGCGCATGAAGCCGATACGCGTGGTACTGGCCGACGACCACACCTTGGTGCGCGCAGGCCTGCGCAAGCTGCTGGAGTCTTTGCCTGATTTTGAAGTGGTGGGCGAAGCCGGTGATGGCATGGCTGTGCTGGCGCTGGTTGAAAAACTCCAGCCGCATCTGGTGCTGATGGATATCGCCATGCCCGGCCTCAATGGCATTGAGGCGACAGCGCGTCTGGTCAAGACCTGGCCCGAGGTTCGCGTGCTGATCCTGTCCATGCATCAGAGCGAAGAATATGTGCGCCAGGCGCTACGCCATGGTGCAGCGGCCTATTTGCTCAAGGATGCCGCACCGATGGAGCTTGAATTCGCGCTAAGCGCGGTCCTGCGCGGCGAAACCTACCTCAGTCCGGCGGTTTCCAAAGGCGTGGTACAAGACTATGTGCAGCGCCTGCGGGGTGATGATCAGCCCGCTGAAGCCCTGTCGCCGCGCCAACGCGAAGTGCTGCAATTGATTGCCGAGGGCCAAAGCACCAAAGAAATCGCCCGCCGTCTGGACCTGTCGGTCAAGACCGTTGATACCCACCGCAGCCAGTTGATGAAGCAGCTCGATATTCACGAGGTTGCCGGACTGGTGCGCTATGCCATGCGGGTGGGGCTGGTTTCTTTATAGAAAATTCGCTTGTAGCCCTTGCCCCGCTTGCGCTGACAGCAACTAAATTGATAGCGGATGACGGGCTGTGAGAGGCCCCTGAGTGATCGGTTAAAAACGGATGCAGGGTCAGTGCAAAGTCTTGTTTCCAACTGCCAAGTCATGCTTTGGGGCAATTTTGAAAAATCCGGTGCCGGCGCTTCCATGGCCAATTTCTTCCTCGGTAGCCTCGCGCACGGCGCGTACCCGCAGGGTCAGCAACAGCGCAATGCCCGCCAGTGGGTGGTTGCCATCGAGTACCACGTGCTCAGGGTAAACATCGGTGACCGTGTAGAGCGCGTCCTGGGGTGTATCGGGACT
>JAIFMA010000127.1 GCA_020048795.1 Rhodoferax sp. | reverse complement strand
CCCATCATGCTGCGCGTGGGCGAGGCCAGCGTGGCCATGGCGCTGCTGGCGGTGGCGGGGTTGAGCAACTCGGTAAAGGTGATTTGCTTGTCGCGCCCGATCAGCCGGGTTTCCAGCATGTGCATGGCGGCCAGGCCACCAAAGTCAAAGCTGCGGTAGATTTTCAGCAGGTCTTTGGCATCGGGCGCGCGCACCGGTAGCCACTCATGCCAGGCCTGCACGGCGGCTGCGCGGCGGTCAGTGAAGCGGCCCTCGGCACCTTCGGTGTGGTTTTCAGCACCATTTTTGAACGTGTCATTGGCCACCTCATGGTCGTCCCAGACGGCGATGACCGGCATGGTGGCGTGGAAGGTCTTGCTATCAGGGTCAGAGCGGTACTGGGCATAACGCTTGCGGTAGTCGTCCAGCTTGATGCATTCGGTGGCGGGCTGCGACACCCGGCCCAGCGTGGCGGCGTCGGCGCTGGCATAACCGTCAGCGGCATACTCATAAATGAAGTCACCCAGGTGCACGGCGTACTTGGCAGCCGACTTGGCCGCTTCGGCATAGGCATGGAAGTAGCCTGCGGGATAGTTCGAGCAAGTCAGCACCGCCAGCACTAGGCTGGCGGCACCGGCCGCTGGCAAAGTGCGGGTTTTGCCCACGGGTGAGCTGTGCTGGTTCCAGCGAAAGCGAAAGTAATACTCTTTGCCGGCACTCAAACCGGTGGCATCCACCTTGACGGTGTGGCCGGTGGCGGCGGTTGCTTTGGCGCTGCCAGAGGCGACCAAGGTGGCAAACGCAGCATCGCTGGCGGCCTCCCAGGTCAGCGGCACGTCGTCGCTCAGACCGGCAAACTGCGCGTGCGTCCACAAAATCACCCGGTCCGCCAGCGGGTCACCACTGGCCACGCCGTAGTCAAAGCGCGGTGGCACGGGGTCATCGCTGCCGCCGCAAGCGCTCAACACGGCGCCAGCACTGGATACGGCAGCTACGCTAGCAAATCGAATCACGAAATCGCGACGGGAGGATGAAATCATGAAAACACCTGTTGATTGAAAAAATCGGTTTTATCTGTCTGTCGTGACAGTGTCATGACCAAAGCTGTTCTGCTCAGGGCACTGTAGTGACCAAAGCCATTTCACGTTGATGAGTTTGCGGCTGAAAATGCCAGTGCACCAGTTCCAGCTGCCCGCTGGTGGACTCCACCAGTGCGGTGCAGCTTTCGACCCAGTCACCGTCGTTGCAATACAAAACGCCGTTGATGGTGCGCATTTCTGCGCGGTGGATGTGACCACACACCACGCCATCGTGGCCGCGTCGGTGTGCCTCGTTGGCCACGGCCTCTTCAAAATCAGTGACGTACATCACCGCTTTCTTGACCTTTTGCTTGAGGTAGGCAGAGAGCGACCAATAAGACAATCCAAGACTGGTGCGCCAATGGTTCAGATGGCGATTGAGCCTGAGCGTCAGCTCGTACAGGTTGTCACCCAGATAGGCCAGCCATTTGGCGCACTGGATCACACCGTCAAATCGATCACCATGGGTGACCCACAGGCTTTTGCCATCGGCGGTGATATGCACGGCATCATCGTGCACCTCAATGTCGCCAAACTGCACGCCAAAATAGCGCCGGGCAAATTCGTCATGATTGCCGGGGATGTAGATGATGCGGCAACCTTTGCGGGCCCGGCGCAACAGCTTTTGCACCACGTCGTTGTGAAGTTCGGGCCAGTACCAACGGCGGCGCAACTGCCAGCCGTCCACAATATCACCGACCAGGTAGAGATAATCGCTCGGGTGGTTCTTGATGAAATCCAGCAGCGCGCCCGCCTGACATCCTGGCGTGCCCAGGTGCAGGTCTGAAATGAAAATGGCACGGCAATGCTGGCGCGGTGGGCCGTCCTGATCGTCAGCGTCATGCGCGTGCAGGCCACCCATCCGTTGCCCCATGGCAGTGAAGTCAACCCGCATCATGCCCCAAGAAAGTGTTTGCGGTAGCGCGGTGGCAGATCATTGATGCGCATCAGCATGGGCAAATCCGCGGTGTTGAAGTCCGGGTCCCAGGCTGGTGCACCCAAAATTTTGGCACCCAATCGCAAATAGCCCTTGATCAGCGCGGGTGGCTCTACCTTTAGGCTCGAATCAAGCTGTTCCACCGGCAATGGCAAGCGCGGGCGCACCCGATGTTCGATGGGCGCCAGATGGGTGGCTTTGAGTTGCTGCCAGATACTGGCCGCCACATCGCCGCTGGCGATGCCGTTGTGCAGCATGGGAATACTGGCGCAGCCAATCATGGTGTCGAGCTTGTTGCGAACCATGAACTCGGCCAGTGCACCCCAAAGCGCCATGATGACCCCACCGGTGCGGTAGTCCGGGTGCACGCAACTGCGCCCCAGCTCCACCATGCGCTCCCGCAATCCACGCAGTCGGGTCAGATCAAATTCGAGATCGCTATAGGTGCTGCCAACGCGCCCGGCCTGTACCGGTGTCAGCAAACGGTAGGTGCCGACCACTTCACGGCTGACCTCATCACGCACCAACAGGTGTTCACAATAGTTGTCAAAAATGTCAATGTCATGGGCTGGCACTGGCGTAGTGAGCCTGGCACCCATTTCTTCGGCAAACACCCGGTATCTCAGGCGTTGTACCGCACGGACTTCATCCTGGTGTTTGGCCCACGAAACCACCAGAGCACCGCGCTCAATCGGCGTTTCCTGGCTTGAGCTTTCGCTCTGAAAGTACTCAACGGGTCGGTGAAGCAACCCCCTGGGCAAAGACAACGGTGACAGTGCAAAGGTGGGATTGGGTAACTCTCGCATTTCTCGCTCCTTGTGTTGATGGCGAGATGTTGGCCGAGCCAGATGACATGTTGATGGCGGGTTGATGGCATTTTGGTGACAGTGCATCTGGCATGTGAAAAAGCGTTTTGCCAACCCCCACTTGCGTTGCCCCCAGGTCAGACTGTCATCACACCTTCACGGTGACCCTGTGCAATCCCACTTTTGTCAACCAATGATTCAGTTCACAACTCATGCCACGTTCGTTTTACCTGGTTCTGGTGGTGCAGTTCATCTCGACGCTGGCCGACAACGCGTTATTGATTGTGTCAATTGCCCGGGCAACTGAACTGAGCAGTCCCGGCTGGATCATTCCAGTCATCAAAATCAGTTTTACCTTGTTTTATGTGGTGCTGGCACCCCTTGCGGGTCCACTGGCTGATGCATTCCCCAAAGGAAGGGTGATGCTGGGAGCCAACTTTTTGAAGCTCTGCGCGATTGGCTGGTTGGTGGGCGGGGCCGATCCGGCACTGGCCATCGCCGTAGCAGGGCTGGGTGCCGCCATCTACGCGCCCGCCAAGTACGGACTGATCACCGAACTATTGCCAGCCCGAAATTTAGTTCGAGCCAATGGCTTTTTTGAAAGCGTGACCGTCAGCGCCGTAATCCTTGGCACAGTCCTGGGCGGCTTGCTGATCAGCCCGTGGATGCCAGTTTGGGCCTTGCCAGTTTGGCTCCCTGACTCAGGCAACACCAGCACGACCCTGCTGGCGGGCATGTTGGTGCTGGTGGCCATGAACGCTCTGGCAACTCTGCTGAGCATCGGGGTGGCCGACAGCGGTGCCCGATATGAAAAACACTCGATTCACCCGACGGTCTTGTTGGGGCGTTTTTACCGTGAAAACCTGATTCTGTGGCGCGACCCGACGGGTGGCTTGTCCATGACTGTCACGACCCTGCTGTGGGGCGTTGGTGCAACACTCCAACTGATTGTGTTGCGTTGGGCCAACGAGGCGCTGGGCTTGAGTCTGGCGCAAGCTGCCTACCTGCAAGGGGTGACTGCCGTGGGCGTGATTGCCGGGGCCGTGCTGGCCAGCCGGTTTGTCAGCCTGGATCAGGCCACTTCATTACTTCCCATCGGCATTCTGATCGGTGTATTGATTCCAGTCATGCTGACGATTCAATCCATGGCCCTTGCCATCATGCTGCTAATCGTCGTTGGGGCGCTAGCTGGCTTCTTTGTGGTGCCGATGAATGCCTTGCTTCAGCATCGCGGCTGTCAGCTACTCACAGCGGGTCGATCGATCGCCGTTCAGGGCTTTAATGAAAACGGGGGCATGCTGGCGATGCTTGCCATCTATGCACTGGGCACTGCTTTGAACACATCTCTCACGATTCTGGTACTGACCTTTGGCTCCCTCGTGGCGCTTGGCATGACGCTGATTTATCTCTCACCCAGGTGCCGTATCGCTATTCAGTGGACACCTAAGGGTTTGTGAGTTGGATACAACGCATAGACTTCAAACTGTCAAAAAAGTATCACGAAACCGTTATTTTTGACCTTTAAGCTGCCCGCCATGAACCAAACCGACGATCTACTGATTGAGTCGCATGCAGCGCAGCCTGCCAGTTTGCGCATTGCCGTTGTGACCGAGACCTTTCCACCTGAAGTCAATGGCGTGGCAATGACGCTGGGGCATATCGTCGAAGGATTGGTACGACGTGGCCACGCAATCCAGCTGATCAGACCGCGACAAAAGCTCGAAAACGCCATGCCCAAACTCAACGGTATCGAAGAGATTATTTCGCCTGGCGTGCCCGTTCCAACCTATAGCGAGTTGCGTTTTGGTCTGCCATCCAAGCGGCTACTGATCAAGCTATGGAGCGCCAGAAGGCCAGACATTGTGCATGTGGTCACAGAAGGCCCGCTGGGCTGGTCTGCAGTAGCGGCAGCTCGCAAGCTGCAGCTGCCTTTGACCAGTTCCTTTCACACCAACTTTCAGAGTTATACCCAGCACTACGGGTTGAGTTTGTTCAAAACGCCGATAGAGAACTACCTGCGCAAGTTGCACAACCGAACACAGGCCACGATGGTGCCGACCCGGGCGCTCATGGTTGACTTGCAAAATCGCGGCTACACCAACGTGAAGTTGCTGTCTCGTGGAGTGGCCGCTGAGCAGTTTTCACCGTGCAAGCGATCTCAATCCCTGCGCAGCAGTTGGGGCGTCACGGAGGATGACCTGGTCGTGCTGCTGGTCGGTCGTTTGGCCAAGGAGAAAAACGTGGGTTTGGTGATCACGGCTTTTCGCGCTATCCAGCGAGTCAGACCCAGCGCCAAGCTGATATTTGTCGGCGATGGCCCAATGCGCCAATCCTTGCAGGCAAGTTGCCCAGACGCGGTGTTTGCGGGCGTGCAAAAGGGCGAGGACCTTGCCACCCACTATGCCTCGGGTGATTTGTTCCTGTTTTCCAGCTTGACTGAAACCTACGGCAACGTGGTGCCCGAGGCGCTGGCCAGCGGTCTGGCGGTGGTGTCTTATGCCTGTGCCGCAGCCAACGAACTTATTCATTCTGGCGTG
Source organism: Rhodoferax sp. (assembly GCA_020048795.1). Classification (GTDB taxonomy): domain Bacteria; phylum Pseudomonadota; class Gammaproteobacteria; order Burkholderiales; family Burkholderiaceae_C; genus Rhodoferax. The sequence continues at coordinate 2,609 of JAIFMA010000127.1, read as the reverse complement.
AACGGCATGTTGGTGCCCGTCAACGATGAAATTGAGTTCATCATCAAAGCTGTCGGTGTTGCCAACGATCCTCAAACGATGGCAACACTGAAGCAAGCTGCTGCGCCCAGCGTCGCGCATTTGAACTGGGATGCCATCTTTGACAGTTTTGAGGGACATCTACGTCGGGCTGTCGAGAGTGGCTGCGCCGGATTTCATCTCAGTGCCAAGGCCAGCCACGGACCGGTCATTAACCGCGCCAGTGCATAAGTGCTTGCCCCATTCGGACGCGGGAACCTTCCTGCAGTTCTTGCACCATCGCGAACCCTTTGGGTGCCAGCACTATGACGGTGGACCCATGCTGAAACCATCCCATCTCCTGCCCTTTGACAAAGCGGGCGTCACAAGCGATCGCATTGGGACCTTTGTATCTCAGGTGCAACAGCACATCGAGCCAATGCAGACGAATGCTGGCCACCAGAATGGCAGCCACCGGCACCAGCGCCACGCGCTGTCCGGCGCATTCAGCTGTACCTTGAAAGGTAGTGCGAATAAAGGCACGCTCGTTTTTACAAAACAGCTTTTCAATCCGTTTGAGGGCGATGGGGTTGACGTTCCAGGTATCACCCGAGAAGTAGCGCATCTGTTCAACCACGCAGTCGTAGGGCGCGTGAAAGCGGTGGTACATGCTGGAAGTCAGACGCAGTGTGACAAATGTGCCATCACGCCAGTCGTCAACCGCCTCCTGCGGCCCGATCAGGTCTTGCAGCGTGTAAGGAAAACCCTTAGCCTGAAACACGCGAGTGCCGTCTATGCGGCCGTGTGCGCCAACGATCGCATCCACCGGACTGATCATCACATCTGGCAAGGTATCCAGCGGGCGGGCACCCGGTTTGAGCTCTCGGGTAAAACAGTCATGCATGCTGGTGAAGTTCGACTTTTTGGCCTCGCTCAGGTCAAGATCGGTAAAAAATTGCCATGTGGCAATCGACGCATCACGCACCCAGGGTTGTTCGATCTTGCTAAACCAGCCCAAAAATCGGGTCAGGGTATTGCGCGGCAGGCGGTTGGTGAGCAGAAAGTTCAGGTCTTCGTGACCCAGTATTTTTTGAATTTGGGTGCGAAGGCTCATGGCTCTTGACCCTGATATTTGTCTTGCATTGAAAGTGTGCTCCTATGAATGAAACGATGAATATGACAACGCTGGCGCTTTACAGCGCCTGCGCGGCAACGCTGTGGTGGACGCTTGCGCGTGCGCGCCGGCGGCTTGAGCTGTCTTTGGCCAAACACCGGTCGCTGGCGGGCCACCCGCGTATGGCGCGTCGGGTGGCTGCCCTGCTGCCGCGTTATGCCTATCGCGAAGATCAGATGTTGTCGGTTGATGGCGCGCCGACTAAGGTGGTTGCGCTTCGGCGCGCTGCCCTTGAGCGTCTGGTTGGCACCTACCAGACACGTTACGCAAAAAGCGTGGCCTGTACCATCACAGCGTCTGAAGGTCTGTCTGATTTGCAGTTTGTCAGCGCCTACCGCACACCCTTCCAGTTCCAGAACATGGTGGACAAGGGACTGAAGATCGCGTCGTTTGTGCAATCGACCTCGGGGGTCACCGTCACCGACCTCGACGGCAATGTGTTCTATGACCTCACCGGCTCCTATGGCGTCAACCTGTTTGGCAACGATTTCTACAAACAGTGCATTGACCAGGGCGCAGATCGGGTGCGCGAGCTTGGGGCCGTGCTGGGGTCTTACCACCCCGTGGTGCTTGACAACGTGCAACGTCTGAAACAAATATCTGGCATGGATGAGGTGACGTTTCATATGTCTGGCACCGAGGCCGTGATGCAGGCGGTGCGACTGGCGCGCTACCACAGCGGCCGCGACAAAGTGGTGCGGTTTTGTGGTGCTTACCACGGCTGGTGGGGTGATGTGCAGCCCGGTATTGGCAACCCCATGGCTGCGCGCGACACCTTCACCCTGTCCGAGATGGGAGCTGGTACCCTGCGCGTGCTGCGCAAGCGCACAGACATTGCCTGCATTCTGATCAACCCGCTGCAGGCACTGCACCCCAATGCGGCAGCCGCCAGCGACTCGTCCTTGCTCGACAGTTCGCGCCAGGCCGGGTTTGACCGAGCCCGCTACACCACCTGGCTGCAAGCGCTGCGCGAAATCTGCGACAACAAGGGTATTGCGCTGATTTTTGACGAAGTGTTCGTCGGCTTTCGACTGGCACCCGGTGGGGCGCAGGAATACTTTGGCGTGAAGGCGGATTTGGTGACCTACGGCAAGACCTTGGGCGGCGGTTTGCCGGTGGGTGTGGTCTGCGGCAAACGGCACTGGATGAAGCGTTTTCGCGACGAGGTGCCGGCAGACATTTGTTTTGCCCGGGGCACGTTCAACTCGCACCCGTATGTGATGGGTGCCATGAGTGTATTTTTGCAGCACCTTGAAAGTGCTCAAGCTCAAACGATGTACCTGGATATTGACAAGATCTGGAACGCCCGGGCCACCAGCCTGAACCAACGCCTGACTGCCGCTCACATCCCGGTTCAAGTGGCCAACATGTCGTCGATCTGGACCGTGCTTTACACCCAGCCGGCCTGTTACAACTGGTTGTTTCAACACTATTTGCG
>JAIFMA010000101.1 GCA_020048795.1 Rhodoferax sp. | reverse complement strand
CTTGAATTTCAACAGGAATCGACGGACCGGCGGTCTTGATGGTCTTGCCGTTTTCGTCCAGCATGGCACGCACCCGGCCAAAGGTCTGGCCAGCCAGAACCACGTCGCCAGCTTTCAGCGTACCGCTTTGCACCAGCACCGTGGCGACCGGGCCGCGACCCTTGTCAAGCTGGGCTTCAATCACCAGGCCCTTGGCCATGGCATCGACCGGTGCCTTGAGCTCCAGTACTTCGGCCTGCAGCAAGACTTGTTCAAGCAGTTCATCGATGCCTTTGCCCGATTTTGACGACACCGACACAAAGGGTGAGCTGCCGCCAAACTCTTCCGGAATCACCTCTTCCACCACCAGTTCATTCTTGACGCGTTCGGCGTTGGCATCGGGTTTGTCAATCTTGGTGATCGCCACCACAATCGGCACCCCGGCTGCCTTGGCGTGTTTGATGGCTTCCCGGGTTTGCGGCATGACGCCGTCGTCCGCCGCCACCACCAGAATCACAATGTCGGTGGCCTGGGCCCCCCGGGCCCGCATGGCGGTAAACGCCTCGTGGCCGGGGGTGTCAAGGAAAGACACCACGCCACGATCAGTCTTGACGTGGTAGGCACCAATGTGCTGGGTGATGCCACCGGCTTCACCTGAGGCCACCTTGGTGCGGCGAATGTAATCGAGCAGCGATGTCTTGCCATGATCGACGTGGCCCATGACGGTCACCACTGGCGCGCGTGGCAGCGATTCAGATTGCTGCTGCTGCACTTCGTCGTCGGTGAATGCCTCAGGATCATCGAGCGCCGCAACAATGGCCTTGTGGCCCATTTCTTCGACCAGAATCATGGCGGTGTCCTGGTCCAGCGGCTGGTTGATGGTCACCATCTGCCCCAGTTTCATCAGGTGTTTGATGACTTCCGAGGCCTTGACCGCCATCTTGTGGGCCAGTTCGGCCACGGTAATGGTCTCGGGCACATGGACCTCGAGCACGCGCGCCTCGACCGGTGCCACCTGCGCGTGATGATCATCGCGGTCGCGGTCATTGCTACCGCGCTTGCCCCTCGGACCGCCGCGCCAATTGCTGCCGCGCCCAGCGCCAGCGCCAGTGTCGCCGCGGGTGGGAATGCCCTTTTTCTTGGCCGGATCACCCGCCCAACTACTGGAAAGTTTGGCCGATTTGACCTCTTTGCCAACGCCAGCCGCGGTACCGGGTGCAGCAGGGGTGGTGGCCGGCTTGGCCACCGGACTGCCGGCAGGCTTGTGCAGCGTGCCCTTGATGCCCGCCTTGGATGCATCGACCGCTGCCGGTTTGGGCTCTTCAACCTTCTTGGGGGCCAGTTTTTTGCCTGGCTGCGACATCATCAAGCGGATGGCTGCAGCTTCCGCTTCAGCCTTGCGACGGCGCTCGGTCAGATCCACCGCGCGCGCCTGCTCTTCCTCAACCCGCGACCTGGACTCTGCTTCGGCCTTTTCCTGGGCTTGCACCCTGGTCTTTTGTTCTGCGGCCTCCTTCTCACCGGCTTCCTTGTCGGCTGCAGCCTTGAAGGCCTGTGCCGTGACCTGACTCTGCGCATCCGGCGTTTCTGGCGGGGGATTTTCCTGCACCTGAGCCTGAGCCAGGGCTTGTTGCTGAGCCGCTCGCGCCCGGGCCTGCGCTTCTGCCGCAGCCTTCTCGGCAGCTTCTCGCACCGCAGCCTCCTGGGCCTCGCGCAAACGCCGACGTTCTGCCAGCTCTTCTTCCTGACGCCGAATCAGCTCGGTCTGCCGACGTGCCTCTTCTTCACGACGCGTCAATTCTGCATGGTCGATGGCCGGGGTGGTGTCAACTTCGGGTTCATGTGCCTGCACCGGCACCGGCGCGCCCGTGTCCTGTCTTTCGTCACGTCGCACAAAAGTGCGTTGTTTGCGAAACTCGACCTGGATCGTGCGGGCTTTGCCGGTGGCATCAGCCTGTTTGATCTCGGTGGTCGATTTTTTCACCAGCGTTATTTTCTTGCGCTCAGCCGAAAAGGTTCCGTGTGCATTCTGCAAATAGCTCAGCAAATGCTGCTTGTCGGACTCTGTCAAGGTGTCGCTGGCGGCTGACTTGGCAACACCGGCCGACCTCAATTGCTCAAGCAAGGTATCGGTTGATTTTTTGAGTTCACTGGCAAACTCGGCGACGGTCATACTGGACATTTTTGGGTAACCTTTAGTTTCGGCTGAAACAGCCCCCAGGGGCCATGCTCAGCCTTTACTTAAATTTTCGAATTCATAACATTTGCTTCAAACTGGTGCACCGACATCACCAGAAAACCAGTGTGCGCGTGCCTTCATGATCAGGGAAGTGGCCTTGTCAGCGGGCAGGCCGGTGATCTCCGTCAACTCATCGCCCGCCAGGTCAGCCAGGTCGTCAAGCGTGTGAACCCCATTTTCAGCCAGTAGACCGATCAGTTCAGTAGTCAAGCCCGCAAGGTCACGCAACTCCAGCGCGATCTCTTCGACGCTCTCTTCGTTGACAATTTCCATGGTCAGCAAAGCATCTTTGGCCCGGGTACGCAGTTCATTGACTGTGTCTTCGTCAAAGCTTTCAATTTCCAGCATTTCCTCAAGCGGCACATAGGCCACCTGCTCCAGGCTGATAAACCCTTCGGCGATCAGCAAATCGGCGATTTCTTCGTCAACGTCGAGTTTTTCCATGAACAAAGCACGGCTGGCATCGATTTCGCCGGCTTGTTTCTGGGCCGATTCTGCGGCATCCAGAATGTTGATTTTCCAGCCGGTCAATTCAGCCGCAAGGCGCACATTTTGCCCCCCTCGGCCAATGGCGATGGCCAGGTTCTCTTCGTCCACCACCACGTCCATGGCATGACGTTCTTCATCGACCACAATGCTGCTGACATTGGCCGGTGCCAGCGCGCCAATAACAAACTGGGCCGGATCTTCGCTCCACAGCACAATGTCAACCCGCTCCCCGGCCAACTCGTTGGTGACACCATTGACGCGGGTACCCCGAACACCCACACAGGTGCCAATCGGGTCAACCCGTTTGTCGTGCGACAACACCGCGATCTTGGCGCGTGAACCGGCATCTCGGGCGCAGGACTTGATTTCGAGCAGACCCTGCTCGATCTCGGGCACTTCGTTGCGAAACAGCTCGGTCATGAACTCAGGTGCCGAACGTGACAACACGATCGGTGCACCACGCAGCGTCAGGTCCACCTCCATGATCATGGCGCGCACCCGGTCCCCGGTGCGAAAGTTTTCTTTCGGGATCATCTCACCCCGTCGCAGGCGGCCCTCAACGCGGCCTGACTCGATGATCAGGTCGCCCTTGTCCATGCGTTTGACGGTGCCAACAAAAACCTTGTCACCGCGCGACATGAAGTCATTGAGCAGCATTTCACGCTCGGCATCGCGGATTTTCTGCAAAATAACCTGCTTGGCCGCCATGGCACCAATGCGGCCGATCGGTACCGACTCGATGGTCTCTTCGATGTACTCGTCGACCTCGATGTCTGAAATCTGATCTTTCGCCTCAAACAGCAAAATCTCCTGATCCGGCAATTGCAAACCAGCCTCATCGGGCACCACATGCCAGCGGCGAAAAGTCTCATACACGCCGGTATCGCGGTTCAGCGACACGCGAATGTCCACGTCACCTACATACAGTTTTTTGGTGGCCTGCGCCAGCGCCGCTTCAACCGCGCCAAACACCACATCACGCTCGACGTTTTTCTCGCGTGAGATGGCGTCCACCAACATTAACATTTCGCGATTCATGCCAAGACTCTCCTGTTTCAATTCAATTCAATACGGTCGATGGCAGTTTCATCAGTGGTGGCTTTGCCCCGACCTTTAAAACTGACAATCGGTGCCAAACGTGCATCTTTGAGTTCACTCAATCCAAAGCCAAGAGCCTGTAGCGGTGCCGGTGGACGTTTTTTGCTGACTTTGGCACCGGGCTTGACCTCAGTTTCATCCCGCCAGACGATTTGCCAGGCCGGCGCACCCTCAACCACGGCCGCCCCCGCCACCACGTCAACACGCTCCAGTACACCCCGAAACTTCTTGCGGTTGGCGCTGACCTGACCAGCCGCTACCGCGCCCAGGGGAGCTTTCAGGGTGATATCAATCACCTGCCCGACAAAGCGCTCAAAATCCTGTTGATGTCGCAGCGGACGGTCAATACCCGGAGACGAAACCTCCAGCCGACGGTAGTCCACCGCATCCACTTCCAACGCGAACTGCAACTGCCGGGTGACCTTTTCACAGTCTTCCACGGTGACGAACTGTTCGGCAAGCACCGCGCCAGGCGCTAGAGGTGTCCAGGGCAAATCGATGGTAATGCGCAATAAACCACCGGTGGAACGCTCGATTTCCACCAGGTCGTAGCCTAGCCCGACCACCGTTTGCTCAACGATTTCTTTAACAGCCACCAAACCCTCAGCTTGAATATCAAAAACAAACGACCAAAAAAAACGGGCGGAAGTGACTCGCCCGTTTGGTCGTGAACGCGCGGATTGTATGCGAAAACTGGCTCAAAACCCTTGATTTTGCAGGATCTATCCGGCAGAACTCACCAATACCTGGGTGTAACTGTGGCTCGGACAAGTCAGCACCTTCCTGACGGGACCCAACTCAACGACCACCCCCTCTTTCATCACCATGACCTCATGCGCCATGGCCCGGATGACCTCCACGTCGTGGCTAATCAGCAGATAACTCAAGCCACGCTGCCTTTGCAAGCCTTGCAGCAACTGCAACACCTGCTTTTGCACCGTGACATCGAGCGCGCTGGTCGGTTCATCCAGCACCAGGATCCTGGGTTGAATGATCAGCGCCCGGGCGATCGCCAGCCGCTGACGCTGCCCCCCTGAGAACTCGTGCGGATAACGCCCCAGCAGCCCGGAAAGCTCAGCACTGTCGTCGGCCAGGCCGACATCTTTTAGAGCCAGTGTCACGCGTTGGCAACGCTCACGCAGCGACAGCGCGGGCTCATGAACGCCCAAACCTTCGCCAACAATCTCTTCGACCGTCATGCGTGGCGATAGCGACGAAAAAGGATCCTGAAAAACCACCTGAACGTCCCGGCGCAAGGCCTTGTTGCGGGCTGCATCCTTGCCCCAGTTTGAGCCGGACAGGTGCAGTTCACCGACAAACGGCAGCAGGCCCAGTACCGCCAGCGCCAGCGTCGATTTGCCGGACCCCGACTCACCCATGACACCCAGCGTCAAACCGGCCGGCAAGGTGAAGTCAGCCCCCTGCACCGCGACAAACTTGCCACGCCTGAACCAGCCGCGAAATCCTGGCAGGGGGACAGGATAAGTCACCTGCAAGCCACGCGCGACCATGACCGCAGGGGCATCGGCAGACCCAGCGGCCAGGCTCAAGGGATCACGCTCGGGCCGGCTGTCGATCAGGCGCCGGGTGTAAGGGTGCTGCGGTTGCGCCAACAAAGCCTGGGTTGCGCCCTGCTCGACGATGTGCCCCTGTTCCATCACGATCACACGGCTGGCAAAGCGGCGTACCAGGTTCAGGTCGTGGGTAATCATCAGCACCGCCATGCCGCGCTGCTGCTGCAAGCGGTCCAGCAGGTCCAGAATCTGGCCACGCAGACTCACGTCCAATGCCGTGGTGGGCTCATCGGCCAGCAGCAACTGGGGTTGACAGGCCAGTGCCATGGCGATCATGGCGCGCTGGCGCTGACCACCGCTGAGTTGGTGCGGATAGGCGTGATACCGCCTGTGCGCTTCAGGAATCCCGGTTTCAGCTAGCAATTCAATAGCTGCTTGCGCAGACTGCACGCGGGCCAGACCCATTTTTAACGTGATAACTTCAGCAATCTGCTCGCCCACGCTCATCAGCGGGTTGAGCGCCGTCATCGGCTCCTGAAAAATCATGGCGATGTCCTGGCCCCGGATGGCACGCACATCGCGCTCTGGTAATGAGAGCAGGTCGCGCCCGTCAAACAAGGCCTGGCCGCTGATTTTGGCATCAGCCACCAATCGCAGCAGACTCAACGCGGAGATCGTCTTGCCGGAACCCGACTCACCCACCATGGCCAGCTTTTCACCCGCTGCGATGGTAAAGCTGATGCCATGCACCACTTCTTTGCCAGCAAAACTGACCGACAGGTTTTGCACCTCAAGCAAATGACTCATGCGTCGGCCTTTCGCGGGTCGAGTGCATCCCGCAGCGCATCACCCATAAACGTCAGCAACAACAAGGTGATCACCAGCACGGCAAAGGTGAACAGCGAAATCCACCAGGCATCGATGTTGTTCTTGCCCTGCGACAGCAATTCGCCCAGCGACGGTGTCCCCGGCGGCACGCCCAGTCCCAGAAAATCGAGCGAGGTCAATGCCAGAATGGCACCACTCATGCGAAACGGCAGAAAAGTCACCACCGGCGTCAGGCTGTTGGGCAGCAGATGACGCGTGATGATCTGCCAGTTACTCACCCCCAGCGAACGCGCGGCACGCACATAGTCGAGCTGGCGGTTGCGCAAAAACTCGGCACGCACGTAGTCCGACAAACCCATCCAGCCAAACAGGCTCAACAAAGCCAGCAACAGGGCCAGACTGGGCGCAAACACCGCGCTGAAGATGATCAACAGGTACAGCTCGGGCATGGAACCCCAGATTTCGATGAAACGCTGAAACGCCAAGTCGGTCTTGCCACCAAAAAAGCCCTGTAGTGCCCCGGTGATGATGCCAAGGAGCGTGCCGATGACCGTCAGCGCCAGTGCAAACAACACGCTGACGCGAAAACCATAGATCAACTGGGCCAGCAAATCCCGCCCCCGGTCGTCGGTACCCAGCCAGTTGTCGACCGAAGGCCCGGATGGATTGGGTGCCTTGGCAAAATAGTTCAGGGTTTTCGGGCCATAGGGGTTGGGCGCAAACAAGGCCCAGTTGCCCGGCAAACTCAGGCGCTCACGAATGAACGGGTCGAGGTAATCGGTACTGGCATCAAAATCGCCGCCAAAGGTTTTCTCGGAATAGTCTTTGAGCACCGGCACATACAACTCGCCCTGGTAGCGCACCAGTAGCGGGCGGTCGTTGCTGACCACTTCGGCCAGCAGGCTGACCCCCACCAGCGCACAAAAAAGCAGCAAACTCCAGTAACCCAGCCGGTTGCGCCGAAAACGCTGCCAGGCGCGCCGGCCCGGACTTAACCCAGGTGCGACGTGAAGGGGCTTAGTCAAACTTGACACGGGGATCGACCCAGACATAAGAAAGATCGCTGATCAGCTTGGTGACCAGACCAATCAGCGTGAAAAAATACAGCGTACCCAGCACCACCGGATAGTCCCGCCGGATCACGCTCTCGTAGCTCAGTAGCCCCAGGCCGTCCAGCGAAAACAGCGTCTCAATCAGCAGCGACCCGGTAAAAAAGGCGCCAATGAACGCTGCCGGAAAACCGGTCACGATCGGAATCAGTGCATTGCGAAACACATGTTTCCACAGCACCTGGCGCTCGCTTAAGCCCTTGGCCCGCGCCGTAATCACATACTGCTTGCGGATCTCTTCCAGAAAGGCGTTTTTGGTCAGCATGGTGGTCACAGCAAAGCTGCCCAGCACCATGGCAGTGACGGGCATGGCTATGTGCCACAAATAGTCAACGATGCGGGCACCCCAGCTAAGCTCTTCCCAGTTGCTCGACGTCAGCCCCCGCAGCGGAAACCACTGCAACTGGCCGCCAAAGATCACCAGCAGCGCCACCCCCAGCACAAAGCCCGGAATGGCGTAGCCCACCAGCACCAGCAAGGTGGTCACCAGATCAAACCTGGAACCAGCCCGCACCGCCTTGGCCACGCCCAGCGGCACCGCAATCAAATAACTGATAAAAAACGTCCACAAGCCCAGGCTGATCGACACCGGCAGTTTTTCCCAGATCAGGTCTGACACACTTTTGTTCTGGAAAAAACTCTTGCCCAGATCAAAGCGGGCAAACTGGCCCAGCATCTGCCAAAAGCGCTCATGCGGAGGTTTATCAAAGCCGTACAGCGCCTTGATCTGCTCGATGCGTTTCGGGTCCACCCCCTGCGCCCCCACCGCGCCTTTGCCTGCACCGGCCTTGGCCTCAGCCAGATACTGCTCCACCGGGCCACCCGGCACAAACTGGATCACCATGAAGGTGATGAGCAACACCCCCAGCAGCGTTGGGATCATCAGCAAAAGGCGTTTCAGAACATAGATCCACATCTCAGCAGTGCTCCCGGTGTGGCGGTGAACAAACAAAGCACTTGGTCATTTATTGCTGGCCCACCAGGTGTCGATGGCCCAGGACTCCCCTTGGGCATAGGGTGGCATGGCGGCGGGCTGCTCCAGTCGCCAGTTGTTGTACACCATGCGATGGGTGGGCGCCGACCATTGTGGAATCAGCACATGGCTGTGGGCAATCAGACGCTCCAGCGCGCGGCAAGCGGGAAGCAACGCCGCCTTGGTTTTGGCACCGGTGATCTGGCTGATCAAAGCGTCCACAGCCGGGTTTTTCATGCCCGACATATTGCCCGAGTCCTCCTGGTCTGCGGCCTTGGAGCCAAACAGGTCTGCATACTCCTGACCCGGGTTGTGGGTGCCGCCATAGGCCAGCGAGGTCATGTCAAACTCGAATTTCTGCAGTCGCTGCTGGTACAGGGCAAAGTCCACTGGCCTGAATTTCAGCGTGATGCCCAATT
>JAIFMA010000173.1 GCA_020048795.1 Rhodoferax sp. | reverse complement strand
CTGGCCCTGCTGGGTGGCAATGGCAAACGTCTCACCGACAGTCTGACGCAGGCGCTGGGGCTCGATGAGCTGAGTTTTGGCGGCAGCACAAGCAGCACCGAGGGCACGGCAAGCACCACCTCGGTGACGCTGGGTAAACGCCTGTCGAATGACTTTTATGTGGCCTACGAGAGCAGCCTCAACGGTGCCATGGGCGTGATCTATATCTTTTACGATCTGTCCAGACACCTGACGCTGCGCGCCCAGACTGGCGAACAAAGTGCCATCGACCTGATTTACACGGTGCGCTACGACTGAGTCTGCTCGGGCAGAGCTGGCCTTTACAATCGCCCGTCCCTCGCTGTAGTTCAATCGATAGAACGAGTGCCTCCCAAGGGGCTGATTTATAAGCCTAAAAAGTCGATTTCTCCAATGAAAACAGGCTTCAAACGATGTCGATTGATGTCATTTTTTGCAAAAATACCAAATAAATCTGGGATTTTGATGGGACGGGATAATGGCTGATCTGACCCAATTTTTCCCAAAACTCGCCGTCGTCTAATGGATAAGACGTATGCCTCCTAAGCGTAAAATTCAGGTTCGATTCCTGACGGCGGGACCAATCAAAAGCAACCGTAAGCAGGACCAATCAAAAGCAACCGTAAGCATGTCTTACCAAGATGCACTCAACGACTTGAAAGAAGCGTTTGGTAAGGAAAAATTACTAACGCCTGCTGACATCGCACCTTAAATCGGCAAGTCTCCGTCGGCTCAGGCATCGATGCTGACACGCAAGCAGTTCCCAATCGCCAAAAAGATGACATGGGCGGGAGCATAGTGGTCTCCATTCACGACCTCGCCAGATTTATTGGTGCTGAAGACGATATGCGCAAAGCCAGCCGCCGCCAAGTGCTGGCCTGCTTGTTGGTCGCTGGCACCAGTTTCGTAAGCCCAACTTTGAGATTCCAAGGCCTGGTTGAAGCAGCTGGTGATTTTTGACGAGCACAACTTGTGCGATGCCGCTGTGGTGCGCAATATCGATTGTGCGTACTTCACCATCGGCAGCTGAACGACACCCTCGATGGTCAGGCTGCGCTCGCCGTGACAGATGCTGGATGTCATGGTGTGCGCTGCTGGGTAAAGCAGCCCGGGTCACAACCGTCTTCAGGCCAGCAGCGCCTGCGCAAACTCCCGGGCGTTGAAGGTTGCCAGGTCTTCGAGCTTTTCGCCAACACCAATGAAATACACCGGAATCGGTCGCTCGCGTGCAATGGCGGCCAGCACGCCACCCTTGGCGGTGCCGTCGAGCTTGGTGACGATCAGGCCGGTCAGACCGAGTGCGTCATCGAAGGCCTTGACCTGGGTCAGCGCGTTTTGGCCAGTGTTGCCGTCGATCACCAGCAGGATTTCATGCGGGGGCATGCTGGTGCCGCCATCAACCGGTGCCACCGTCCCACCGCGATCATCCGCTGGGCCAGTCTTCTGAATCACGCGTTTGATCTTTTTCAGCTCTTCCATCAGGTGTAACTGGGTTGGCAGACGCCCGGCAGTGTCGATCAGCACCACATCGCGGCCGCGTGCCTTGCCTGCGCTGACCGCATCAAACGACACAGCGGCCGGGTCGCCGCCGTCCTGGCTGATGATGTCGACCGTGTTGCGATCGGCCCACACGCCGAGTTGTTCGCGCGCCGCTGCCCGGAAGGTGTCGGCCGCTGCCAACAGCACACTGGCCCCGGAGTCCGTCAGGTGGCGCGTGAGCTTGCCGATTGACGTGGTTTTGCCCGCGCCATTGACACCGGCCACCATCATCACCGTGGGCGCATACCGACCAATCACCAGTGACTTCTCCAGTGGGCTCAGCATGTGGGCCAGTGCATCCACCAGCAGACCCTTGACTGCCGCCGGGTTGCTGGTGCCACTGTCCGAGACGCGGAACTTGAGGTCCACCAGCAGCTGACCGGTGGCCTTGACCCCGGTGTCGGCCAGCAGCAGGGCGGTTTCCAGATCTTCGTATAACGCATCGTCGATCTGGGCACCTGTGAACACGGTGGCAATGCTGGAGCCGGTCTTGCGCAAGCCGAGCTTGAGCTTCTCGAGCCACGATTTGCGCTCGGCGGTGGCATCATCCGTGGCGACTGAGGTGGCCACTGGCGCGGCTGCCGTCATCAGCGCTGGCTCAGGCCGGCGCGGTGGCCCAGGGGCAGCAGCAGGTGCCGGTGCATCGCCGGCCAGGGCCGCATCTGCATGAGAGCCGCCGTGGAATTCACGGTCACCCCTGGCTGATGCAGGTGCCGGCTCAGGCAACCGTGACGCTACCTCTGCGTTAGATTCGGGCTTTTGAGCAAATTTTTTTTTGAAGAAGCTGAACATTTTTTGGATTCGTGGTATCACAGCATTCTATGAAACGACACCCCACTTATTTCAACACCATGATATTGCGCCATTGGCAAGGTTCCATCGGGTTGATTCTGACTCTGGCTGCTGGTCTGGTGCAAGCGCAAACCCCGCCCGATGCCGCCAGCGCCAAAGCTCAGCAGTTCACCCTGGCCAATGGCATGACGCTGATTGTCAAACCCGACCGGCGCGCCCCCACGGCGGTGCACATGTTGTGGGTGCGGGTAGGGTCGATGGATGAGGTGGACGGTGCCTCGGGCGTGGCCCATGTGCTGGAGCACATGATGTTCAAGGGCACACCCGGCGTCAAGGCGGGCGAGTTTTCGCGCCGTGTGGCAGCCCTGGGTGGGCGCGAAAACGCCTTTACCAGCCGCGACTACACCGGTTATTACCAGCAGATACCGGCCGGGCGCCTGGCCGAGGTGATGCAACTGGAGGCCGACCGCTTTGCCCATAACCAGTGGGCCGATGAAGAGTTCAACAAAGAGCTCGAAGTGGTCAAGGAAGAGCGCCGCCTGCGCACCGAAGACAACCCCCACGCGCTGCTGGCCGAGGCGCTCAACGCCACGGCGTTTGTGGCCTCGCCCTATCGGCGCCCGATTGTGGGTTGGATGAGCGATCTGGAGTCGCTCACGGCGGCCGATGCGCGGGCCTTTTACCAGCGCTGGTATGTGCCGGCCAACGCCGCTGTGGTAGTGGCCGGTGACGTGGATGTGGCGCAGGTGCGGGCCCTGGCCGAAAAATACTATGCCGGTTTGCCCGCGCGTATGCTGCCTGAGCGCAAACCGCGCACCGAACCCGTGCAGGCCGGCATCAAACGCCTGATGTTCAAGGCAGCGGCCGAGCAGGCCCTGGTGACGCTGGCGTTCAAGGTGCCGACGCTGGCCTTGCGAGGCGATGCGGCACAAGATGCCGATGCGTTGGCGCTGACGGTACTGGCGGCGGTGCTGGACGGCTACAGCGGTGCCAGGCTGGAGCGCACCCTGACGCAGGGCCCCGAGCGGGTGGCCGATAGCGTGGGTGCCCACAACGGGCTGTGGGGCCGCGGGCCGCAATTGTTTACGCTGAGCGCGGTGCCGATGGCGGGCAAAACGGCCGAGCAGGTGGAGCAAGGGCTGCGCGCCCAGGTGCAACGCATTGCCCGCGAGGGTGTGACCGAGGCCGAGCTGGCGCGTGTCAAGACGCAGTGGGTGGCCAGCGAGGTCTACAAGCTTGACTCGCTGTTCAACCAGGCGCGTGAACTCGGCACCCAATGGGCCCAGGGTTTGGCGCTGGATGCGGGTGAGCAACTGATTGCACGGCTGCGCGCTGTCACGGCTGAGCAGGTGAAGCAGGTGGCGGCCCAGTATTTTGGCGACGACCAGTTGACGGTGGCGCAACTGTTGCCCCAGCCCCCGGACAAAACCCGCAAGCCGCGTCCGGCGGCGGCTGGGTCGCGGCACTGAGGCAACCGGTTACCGACCATGATAACTCTTAAAAATATAGCTGTCAGCGCAATGCTCATAAGCGCTACAGGCATTTTTCTTGCCAATATGGCGCAGGCCGGAATTGCCATTGAGCACTGGACGCAGGCCGGTGGTGTGCAGGTTTACCTGGTACCCAGCCCGGCCATTCCGATGCTGGATGTGCAAATTGATTTTGATGCCGGAAGCCGGCGCGACCCGCCGCATCAGGCCGGTCTGGCCGGTGTCACGGCCGCCATGGTGTCCAAGGGCGTGCGCGCCGACCCGGCGCGGCAACAAGTTGCGCTGGACGAAAACGCGCTGGGCGAGGCCTGGGCTGATCTGGGTGCCAGTTTTGCGGCCAGAGCCAGCCATGATCGCCTGAGTTTTAGCCTGCGCAGCCTGAGCTACGCTGATTTGCTTGACAAGGCGGTGCAACTGGCGGCGCGGCAACTGGCGCAACCGGCGTTTCCCGAGGCCGTCTGGCAGCGCGAGCGCGACAGCCTGAAGGCCTCGATCAAAGAGGCCAACACCCGCCCGGCCACGCTGGCGGGGCGGGCCTTTAACCGGGCGGTTTATGGTGCCCACCCTTATGGTTATGAAATGACCGAAGGCAGCTTGTCGGCCATCGACGTAGCCGACATGGCGGCGCTGCACCAGCGACTCATACAGCCTTGCCGTGCCAAGGTCACCCTGGTGGGCGCGCTGCAGCGCGCACAGGCCCAAGCGCTGGTGCAGAAGCTGTTTGATCGGTTGTACCAGGAGGGGGCTGCGGCTTGCCCGGTGCTGCCCGCCGTGGCTGAAGTGGTACCGCTGGCGCAGGCAACCGAGCAACACATCGCGTTTGACTCGGCGCAGGCGCATGTGCTGATTGGCCAGCCCGGCTTCAGGCGCGATGACCCGGACTACTTTGCGCTGACGGTGGGCAACTACATTCTGGGTGGCGGTGGTTTTGTCTCGCGCCTGACCACTGAAGTGCGCGAAAAGCGTGGTTTGAGCTACAGTGTGTACAGCTACTTTGCCCCCGGCTTGCACGCCGGTGCCTTCACTATCGGCCTGCAAACCCGACCCGACCAGGCGGCGCAGGCGCTGCAGGTGTCGCGCGAGGTACTGGCGCGTTTTGTGGCGGATGGCCCGACGGATGCCGAGCTACAGGCGGCCAAAGACCACCTGATGGGGGGCTTTGCGCTGCGCCTTGACAGCAACCGCAAACTGCTCGACAACGTGGCCAACATCGGCTGGAACCAGTTGCCACTGGACTACCTCGACACCTGGACGCAGCAAGTCAGCCAGGTCAGTGTGACCGACATCAAGGCAGCTTTTGCACGCAAGCTGCAGCCCGGGCGCATGGTGACGGTGGTGCTGGGCGGGGCCGCCAAGTGATGGTGGGCGTTTCTGCCTCAGTGCTGCGGCTAACATGTTCACCTGATGAACAACGCTACCAACACCCCTTATCGCCCACCAGTGCGCCCGCGCAGGGTGCCAACGCACGAGGTGCGCATCATCGGGGGGCAATACAAACGCACCAAACTGCCGGTGGCCGACCGGCCGGGCCTGCGGCCAACGCCCGACCGGGTGCGCGAGACGCTGTTTAACTGGCTGGGGCAGGATCTGGGCGGCTGGCGCTGTCTGGACGCTTTTGCCGGCACCGGTGTGCTGGGCTTTGAATGCGCCTCGCGCGGGGCCCAGGCGGTGAAACTGGTGGAACTCGATGCCACTTTGGTGGACCAGCTCAAACGCATTCAGATGCAGCTCAAGGCCGATGGGGTGCAGGTCGTGCGGGGTGACGGGGTGACGCTGCTCAGGCAACAAGCACCGGCCAGCCTGGACCTGGTGCTGATTGATCCGCCGTTTGACTCGGATCTGTTCGACACCGCACTAGCCGCAGCGGCCCTGGCGATCAGCGATACCGGCTTTATTTATCTTGAGGCACCGCGACTGTGGACGCCGGCCCAACTCGAGCCGCTGCATTTGCGCCTGCACCGGCACCTGAAAGCCGGCGCGGTGTACGCCCATTTGTTGGTGCCGACCGATTGAGTTGGAAAATCAGGCATTGTTTTTGCTTGATGGTTTGGCATGTAAATTTACATTTAACCGAGGCATCATGAAAAAACATCATTTCCTGAAATCTGCTGTTGCTCTGACAGCATTGACATTGCTGGGCACGGTGCAAGCCCAAACCACGCCGATCAAGTTTCAGCTTGACTGGCGTTTTGAAGGCCCAAGCGCCCTGTTTCTGACACCCGAGGCCAAGGGCTACTTCAAGGATGCCAAGCTCGATGTCACGATTGATGCCGGCAACGGCTCGGGTGGCACCGTGACCCGTGTGGCCTCGGGTGCCTACGACATGGGTTTTGCCGACCTGGCCGCATTGATGGAGTTTCATGCCAATAACCCCGATGCCCCCAACAAGCCGGTGGCGGTGATGATGGTCTACAACGACACGCCGGCCTCAGTCATGGCTTTGAAAAAGTCTGGTATCAAGACACCGGCTGACCTGAACGGCAAAAAACTGGGTGCCCCGGTGTTTGATGCCGGTCGGCGTGCCTTCCCGATCTTTGCCAAGGCCAACAATGTGTCAGGTGTCACCTGGACCGCCATGGACCCGCCGCTGCGCGAAACCATGTTGGTGCGCGGCGACATTGATGCCATCACTGGTTTTACCTTTACCTCGCTGCTGAATCTGGAAGCGCGCGGCATTAAGTCCGAAGACGTGGTGGTGCTGCCGTACCCGAACTATGGTGTCAAGTTGTACGGCAATGCCATCGTTGCTAGCCCCAAACTGATCAAAGAAAATCCGGCCGCGGTGAAGGCTTTCCTGAGCGCCTTTGCCAAGGGTGCCAAGCTGGTGATCAGCAACCCGGCAGCGGCGATTGCCGATGTGAAAACGCGTGATGGCATTGTCAATGTCGAGCTCGAAACCCGCCGCCTCAAACTGGCCATCGACACCGTCATCAACAGCCCCAATGCCCGCGCCGAAGGTTTTGGCCAGGTGAATGGCCCGCGCCTTTCTCTGATGGCCAGTCAGGTGTCGGATGCCTTCAACACCAAGAATCGTGTCAATGCAGACACGGTCTGGAACGGCTCTTTCCTGCCGTCCAAGGCCGAACTCGACGTGTTGCCGAAAAAATAAGCCTTTGCCAGGTGCCTCCATTGCTCTGACAGTGATAGCTGTCAGCGCTTGATGTATATGGGCCAAAGCCCAATTTCATGGATATATGATGCAAGACACCACGCCCTGGTTTGTTGATTTTCGCGATGTCTGGCTGGCCTACAACGAAGAACTGCTGGCTGAGAGCAACTTTGCCGTTGAGGCCATTGACCTGAAGGTGCGCCAGGGTGAGTTCATCGCCATTGTGGGGCCCTCGGGCTGCGGCAAATCGACCTTCATGAAGCTGACCACCGGCCTGAAAATGCCGTCGGTGGGCAAGATTTTGATCGACCAGCAGCCGGTCACCGGGCCGCTCAAGATCAGCGGCATGGCGTTTCAGGCACCCAGCCTGCTGCCCTGGCGTACCACCGTCAACAACGTGCTGCTGCCGCTGGAGATTGTGGAGCCCTACCGCAGCAGCTTCAAAGCCAAACGCAAAGAGTACGAGGAACGCGCCCGCAAACTGCTGCAAAAGGTCGGCCTGGGCGGTTACGAGGACAAGTTTCCGTGGCAGCTCTCGGGCGGCATGCAGCAGCGCGCCAGCATTTGCCGCGCGCTCATCCACGAGCCCAAGATGCTGCTGCTGGACGAACCTTTTGGTGCGCTGGATGCGTTCACCCGTGAAGAGCTGTGGTGCATCCTGCGCGACCTGTGGACGGAACAAAAATTCAATGTGATTCTGGTCACGCACGACCTGCGCGAGTCGGTGTTTCTGGCCGACTCGGTGTATGTGATGAGCAAGAGCCCGGGTCGTTTTGTGGTGCGCCGCGAGATTGACCTGCCGCGCCCGCGCGACCTGGAAATCACCTACACCAAGGAATTTACCGACATCGTGCACGAGCTGCGCGGCCACATTGGCGCCATGCGGCAAGCAGGCGCAGTCATCAATCAATAAGGGGCGACACATGTTGAACAAAAAACAGGTTGAAATCTGGTCACCCTGGATCTTGCTGGTGGCAGTGATTGCACTGTGGCAAATCCTGTGCGCGGCGTTTGATGTGTCTGAATTCATCTTTCCGAGCCCATGGCGCATCTGGACTCAGTTCTGGGAGTTTCGCGACAACATTGCCGGCCACGCCTGGCGCACCTTTTGGGTCACCATGGTGGGCTTTGGCCTGGCGATTGTGGTGGGCGTGTTACTGGGTTTTGTGATTGGCAGCTCGCGCCTGGCCTATGCAGCGGTGTACCCGCTGATGACGGCCTTTAACGCGCTGCCCAAAGCCGCCTTTGTGCCAATTTTGGTGGTGTGGTTTGGCATTGGTGTGGGGCCAGCCATTCTGACGGCGTTTTTGATCAGTTTTTTTCCCATCATGGTGAATATCGCCACCGGGCTGGCGACCCTTGAGCCCGAGCTGGAAGACGTGCTGCGCGTGCTGGGTGCCAAGCGCTGGGATGTGCTGGTCAAGGTGGGGCTGCCGCGCTCGATGCCGTATTTTTATGGCTCACTCAAGGTGGCCATCACGCTGGCCTTTGTGGGCACCACCGTCAGCGAGATGACTGCCGCCAACGAGGGCATCGGCTACCTGCTGATCTCGGCCGGCTCCAGTATGCAGATGGGCCTGGCCTTTGCCGGGCTGGTGGTGGTGGGTGCCATGGCGATGGTGATGTATGAGCTGTTTTCCGCCATCGAAAATCACACCACCGCCTGGGCGCACCGCGGCTCGCAAAACCACTGAGTGCCACGGCCATGAACACTGATGTCTGGGTGCACCATTTGCGGCGCGCCAACTTGGTAGCGCAGCGTGCGGCTAGCCTGGGCAGGCACCCATTTGGTGCAATTTTGGTGGCGCCTGACGGTCAAACCGTGCTGGCCGAGCAGGGCAACATCGACACGGTGCACCATGCTGAGGCGACGCTGGCACGCACCGCCTCGCTCAACTACAGCCGTGACACGCTGTGG
>JAIFMA010000206.1 GCA_020048795.1 Rhodoferax sp. | reverse complement strand
CTGGGGCATTCGCCACCGCTTTTATGATGCCCTGCGCCCACAGGATATGGCCGCCAAAATTGGTCCCAATACCCGTTTGGTCTGGCTTGAAGCGGCCGGTTCGGTCACGCTGGAGTTCCCGGATCTGTGTCAACAGGTGCGGCTCTGTAAGGCAGCTGGTGTGTTGTGCGCGCTGGACAACACCTGGGGCGCTGGCCTGGCTTTCAAGCCATTTGACCTGTACCCTGATGCCCAACCTGCGTTGGCGGTGGATATCTCTATCCACGCACTGACCAAATATCCGAGTGGCGGCGGTGATGTGCTGATGGGCAGTGTCATCACGGTAGATCAAGCTTTGCATATGCGGCTAAAGCTTTGCCACATGCGTCTGGGTCTGGGTGTTGCTGCCAACGACGCTGAAGCCGTGTTGCGCGGCTTGCCAAGTCTGCCCTTGCGATACCGGGCGCATGATGAGGCCACGCGTGCGCTGGCGCGGTGGAGTCTGACATGTGCCGAATTTGCGCAAGTGCTGCATCCAGCTCTGCCGCAGTCGCCGGGGCATTCGCAATGGAGTCGGCTGTGCCTGACTGAACCCGGCGGTGCTGCCGGGTTGTTCAGTGTCATCTTCAAGCCCTGCTACAGCCAGGCTCAGGTGGACGCGTTTTGTGATGCACTGCAGTTGTTTGAGATTGGCTACAGTTGGGGTGGGCCAGTCAGTTTGGTGATGCCCTACGAACTTCAGGCGATGCGATCAAACTGGCCCAGTCACCTGCAACCCGGCACCCTGGTGCGTTTTTCCATTGGGCTGGAGGCGGTGGCGGATTTACAGCTTGATTTGCGGCAAGCCCTGAAGCAGCTTGCCTGACGCAACAGGTAAAATCCGCGTTTACAACACTGAAAGACTACATTGGCAACACCAAATTACGGTTACGAAAAACGTCAGAAAGAACTGGCCAAAAAGAAGAAAAAGGAAGAAAAGTTGAAAGAGAAAGCCCAACGCAAGGTCGGGGAGGGCTCGCCTGTAGACAATAATGAGCATTCAGCTCCTGTGTCCGTCCCCTCCTAAGTCAGATGACTGACCTTTCACGATCACACTCAGGTCTGCTGGGCTTGCGCGACTTGAGCCGCCAGGTCGCCCATGGCCTGCATGGAGTGGTCATTCGGTGCGATGATCCTGGCATCATCGAATTGTGAAAAGTTACGCTTCATTGACTGAAGGTAGGCGGGATCATAGTGACTGGAGAGTAAGTTCTGTACCACCGCAGCAAAGTCACCCGAGCGGGCCTGGGTTTGCCAGCGTTCGATCACGGTGTGGCCCCTGAGTACCGACAAGGCGGCAAGTCGATCACAAAAATAGGCGACATCCTTCAGCAGGTAGTCGTAGTCTTCCATCAACAATGCCACCCGTTCGGTGTCAGGTAGCTGCAAATTCAGACAGGGACTTTGGCGCATGGCGTTGACCAGCGTGATGGGCAAAGTGACATTTCCCACCTTTTTGCTTTCGCTCTCCACATAGACCACTTTGCCAGCATCAAAGTGGCGTAAACTGTCCCAAATCAGCGTGTCAAAGTGTTTCTGGCTGGGCTGTGGCAGCCCTGGAATGGCTCCGAGCACCGAGCTACGGTGGTTCGCCAGGGCTTCCAGATCCATCACTTGTGCGCCTTGGGTCGCCAAAGCCTGTAGCAGACGGGTTTTGCCCGAGCCCGTGGGGCCGCAAATGACCTGAAAACGTAAACTGGGTACGATGCGCTCGATATCCTGCATCATGGCAGCACGAAAGGCTTTGTAGCCGCCTTCCAGCAATGTGACGCGAAACCCGATCTGGCTCAGAATCAGCGCCAGTGCACCGCTGCGTTGCCCTCCGCGCCAACAATACACCAGTGGCTTCCAGTCTTTGGGTTGATGGATGAGTTCCCGTTCAATGTGAGCGGCAATGTTGCGTGCAGCGATGACTGCACCGCGTTTTCGGGCTTCAAAGGGGTTCACCTGTTTGTACAGTGTACCGATGCTCTGGCGTTCCTGGTTGTTCAGGGTTGGCCAGTTTACCGACAGGGGAAGATGATCCAGCGCAAATTCGTCTTCACTGCGGGCATCGATGATGGTGTCGAAGTCAGTCAGCTGCATGATCGCCGCTGCCGCGTTGATGGGGGTCAGGCTCACAGCAATCCCTTTTTGAGGACCGGCCAAATGTTGGCCAAAATCAGCGGATGCGCCGCTTCGATCGGATGGATGCGGTCGGCCTGAAACCATTTCAGGCTATCAGGCACATCGGCGATGCCTTTCAAGAAGAACGGTACCAACGCTGCCTTGTGAACTCGGGCAACGTCGCTAAAAACGGCGGCAAAGCGCACGGCGTAGTCACGCCCGTAGTTGGGTGGTACCTGTAAGCCCAGAAACAGCACCCGAGCACCGACTTGCCGGCAGGCCTGGGCCATGGCCCCCAGATTGTCTTGCGTCATGCTCAAAGGAAGTCCACGCAAGGCATCGTTGCCGCCAAGCTCGATCACCACCAGCGTAGGCCGGTGTTGACCCAGCAGGGCCGGCAGACGAGCCCGTCCGCCCGAGGTGGTGTCTCCACTGATACTGGCGTTGACCACTGTGGTGGCGAATTTTTCATCGGCCAGCTTTTTCTCCAGCAGCGCCACCCAACCGCTGCCACGCCGGATGCCGTACTCGGCACTGAGAGAATCTCCAACGACCAAAATCTTGCCTGAACCGGGCCTTGAGGGCGTGGCTTGCCTCGACGCGTTCGCGCCGATATTCCCTGCAAAACCAAGTCCACTTGCCAACGCGATACAGTGTCGGCGATTCAAATTGATCAAATCCAAAGAAAAATCCATGTCTGATTGCATTATTTCGGTTGAGCACGTTTTTAAATCTGTCACCGATTCGACCGGTACGCTTGATATTTTGCGCGATATTGACGTGCGCCTGAACCGGCGCGAAACCGTGGCTATTGTCGGTGCATCAGGATCCGGGAAAAGCACCTTGCTGTCGATCATTGCCGGACTCGACATTCCCAGCCGAGGTACGGTGGTTCTGGCCGGGCAAGACCTGTTTGCCATCGACGAAGACGCGCGGGCAGCGTTACGGGCGCAACAAGTGGGTTTTGTGTTCCAGAGTTTTCAGCTACTCGGCAATCTGACGGCGCTTGAAAACGTCATGCTGCCGCTGGAACTGGCCAATCGGCGCGATGCCCGCAAGGCTTCGAGCGAGATGCTGGAGCGCGTGGGCTTGTCGCAGCGCCTCGGACATTACCCCAAGGTACTCTCGGGGGGCGAACAACAGCGCGTGGCACTGGCGCGTGCGTTTGTCGTGCAACCAGCCGTCTTGTTAGCCGATGAGCCCACCGGCAGTCTGGACTTTGCCACCGGTGAATCGGTGATGGCGCTGATGTTTGCTCTGAACCGTGAATTGGGTACCACGCTGGTGTTGGTTACTCACGACAAAGCCATTGCCGAGCGTTGTCAGCGGTGTATCACGATCGAAGCGGGGCAGGTGGTGCCAACTAATGTCGTTGATGCTCAGCAATAACACGCACCACATCGTCAAAGGCGGCGCGCAGGGCGACAAAATCAGTGCTCACGCTTGACCAGTCCAGCTCGGCACTGGCGGTTTCCAGACGGTTTGTAATGTGGGCCATGCGTTCGATCCCAATGTTGCCGCAAGAGCCCTTGAGTTCATGGGCTAAAGCATAGACCGTCTGGGTATCGCGGCGAGCGATGCCGTCGTTGAGCTTGCCGAGCAAGCTGATGGTACTGCTTTGGAACAGTGTCAGCAGCTTGACAACAACCTCGGGATCGTCGCCAAAGTAGTCATCGAGCAAGGCGAAGTCGATCACCGGACTGTCGTCAGCGGGCAGAGCTGACTTTGGCGAATCGGGCAACACAGGTGCCATATCCACCAGCGCAGACCCGACCCACTGTTTCAGGATACTGCGCAACTCGTCAGGTTTGATGGGCTTGCTCAGGTAATCGTCCATGCCCACAGCCAGGCAACGGTCCCGGTCTCCTTGCATGGCATTGGCCGTCATGGCAATGATGGGAATGCGTTTGTCATCCTGTAGCGCGGCCGTACGAATCGCAGCAGTGGCTTCAAATCCGTCCAGCACAGGCATCTGGCAGTCCATCAGAATGGCGCAATAACGCGGTGCCTGGCCGTTGCGGGAAGCTTCGATCGCCTCAACCGCCTGCTGGCCGTTGTTCACAATGTGCAGGGCGTAACCCAGCTTGTTGACCTGTAGCTGAGCCACCTTCTGGTTCACAAGATTGTCTTCGGCCAGCAGGATCAGATGTCGATTGGTCAACAGGTTCTGCGGATTGGCGATGTTCTGGTCAATCAGCAACGCAGGTTCCGGGTTGGCCAGTTGCGCTGAAAAATCACCTTGATCCAGCAGGCTGTCAAACAGTTGTGACTGGCGCAGGGGCTTGGTCAGGCATGCCGCAAACCCGGCTTCAATCGCTTTGGCGCTCAGATCGCGCTGATCGTGTGCACTCATCAGCACCAGACGAAGCGAATCAAAGCGCGGGTCTGTTCGCAATGTTTGGGCCAGTTCCAGCCCATTCATTCCCGGCATGACAAAGTCGATCAGTGCAATGTCGTAGGGCACCCCCACATCGGCCGCATCCTGAAGCAGCTTGAGCGCCTCGTGCGCATTGCTGGCACCATCGTTGGCCATTTCCCATGAGCTCAGGTAGCGATGAATCACCTTGCGGTCACTGGCGTGGTCGTCTACCACCAGCACACGGTGCCCCACCACATTGGCAGCCCTGTGCCCCAGTGCCTGATGGGCCTTGGTTTCAGTGCTGCAAGCCAGCAGTGGCAGCGTAAACCAAAAGGTCGAGCCCTTGCCGGGTTCGCTGTCGATGCCGATGTGACCGCCCATCAGTTCCACCAAGCGCTTGCAGATCGCCAGGCCCAGGCCGGTACCCCCGTATTTTCGCGTCATGGAACTGTCGGCCTGGGTGAACGACTGAAACAGCTTGGCCTGTGTTTGTTTGGAAATGCCGATGCCGGTATCACTGATTTCAAACCGGATCATCGGTTCAGTGCCCGTGTTTGACAACGAGGCACTGACCTCGACCCCGCCTGAATCCGTGAATTTGATGCCATTGCCGATCATGTTCAGCAACACCTGACGCAACCGTGTCGGGTCTCCCATCAGGCGTGCAGGCAGGGCCGGATCAACAAAACTCGTCAATGTCAGTGATTTTTCGCGGGCCTTGGCACCCAGTAACTCGACCGTGCCTTCGACCACATGGGAGGACGAAAACTCGGTGATTTCAACTTCGAGCTTGCCGGCTTCAATTTTTGAAAAGTCAAGAATATCATTGATGATGACCAGCAAGGCGTGGGCCGAGTCGCGCACGATCCCGGTGAAGTCTCGCTGTTCAGAATCAAGCTCGGTATCGAGCAGCAAGTCCGTCATGCCAATGATGCCATTCATCGGGGTGCGGATTTCGTGGCTCATGGTGGACAAAAACTCGGATTTGAGCCGCGAGTTCTCCAGGGCTTGATCACGCGTGTCACGCAGCGCAGCCTCGGCCTGTTTGCGCAAATCGATGTCTGACAATAATCCGATGTAATGACTGACATGACCCTGGTCTGCATGCACCGGGGACAAATGCAGTTCGCCAATGAACGGCGTTCCGTCTTTGCGCTGATAGCTCATCTCCAGCGTCAGGCTGTCGCCACACGACATCGCCGTTTCAATCATTTGAGACTTGTGTGGGTCAATTTGTGGTGGCTGAAGAAATGAGGTGCGCACGCCTACCGCCTCTTGCGCCGTGTAGCCGGTGGTTTTGCTGAAGCCCGCGTTGACATACTGGATGATCGGCCCCTGGGCATGCGGTTTGGCATCCATGATGATGATGCCCTGTTCAGTCTCCTGAATGGCCGATTCAATCAGTTTCAGGCGGGTGCGGGTTCTGATCTCTTCCGAGATATCGCGTTTGATGGCCACAAAGTGGGCGATCTCGCCGTCCTCCATGATCGGCGTGACTGTCATTTGCTCCGGATAAATTTCACCATTCTTGCGTCGATTGCTCAACTCGCCTTCCCAGGATTTTCCGCTGAGCAGCAGATCCCACATGGACTTGTAGAAAGCACTGTCCTGCACGCCAGAATTCAGGATGCTGGCGGGTTGGCCGATGATTTCGTCGGCGCTAAAGCCGGTGGTCTGGCTAAAGGCCGGGTTGACATACTCGATCAGACCACTGCGGCTGGTGATCAGGATCATGTTGGCCGCCGCATTCAGCGCCGCCTGCTGCAAGCGAATGCGGGCCTCGCTCTCAAGTCGTTCGCTGATGTCATGAAACGACAGCAGCGATCCGACCAACTGACCGCCCAGCATCAAAGGCTTGGAGCGCAACGACACCGGCACCAGATGTCCGTCGTGATGCACAAAATGGTCCTCCGCGTCGAGAGTGACACCTTGGCGCAACACGGCAATCAGGGGACATTCTTCCCTGGGGTAGGCGGTGCCGTCCGGTCGCTGATGGTGCATCGCTTCATGCGAATGCCGACCGATCAGTTCTGCCGCAGCCCAGCCCAGAATGCGCTCTCCTGCAGCATTGATAAAAGTGACCACACCTTGCAGGTCGGTGGCGTAAACCCCGTCACTCAAAGTGTCGAGAATGGTGGCGTTTTGCTCACGCTGGCTCTCCGTGGCATCCCGGGCGCGACGGGTTTCATGCAGCGCCGCTGTGAGCCGACGCATGAACAACACGGCGAGAATGCCGCCGAGCACCACCACCAGGGAAATCAGACCGGTTTCGATGCGCTTGAGCTGGCTGGATTGAGCCTGGAGTTCGGCCTCAAGTGCTCGAAGTCGCTGGTCACCTTCAAGAAAAAGTCGGTTGGCGTTTTCGTTGAGACGTTCAAACTGTGGCGGGATCTGCTTGAGCTGGATCACCACATCTTCTTCTACCAGCCAAAAAGCCTTGCTGTCCGCTGCTTCCAGCGCCTTCCAGCGCCGCCCCAGCATCTCTTCCAGGCTGTGCGCCCGCGCCTGTATCTGTGTCAGTTGGGGCTCGATTTCAATCAGTTCCATCACCACGCTCTGATTGACAGAATCGGGCCGATAACTGGCCTCGCGGGTCACCTCGTCCTTGCCGTCAATGTTGAGCTGTAACAGACGGCGGCTGGTGCCACCGTCCTTGAGAACATTCAGATCGTGTTTGAGTTTGACCAGGTGGTCGTTGACGACATCATTGATGCGGGCAAAACCAGCGGCATTTTGGGTGACCGCCATGTGGTAAATGTCTTTTTCAAGCTCTTGAATGCCGCGCACAATTTCCTCGCCAACAAACAGGCGCGCGCGCTCGTTGTCGCCACGCTGCTTGATGCCGGCCTCCAGGTCGTTGAAGTACCAGCGCAGCCCGAACACCAGCACCAGACACAGCAGCGAGATACCCACTAGCCAGCGCAGCGAAGCATCGACCAGCGCCTCGGCCGTCTGGCTCAGCGGACTTGTCTTGTTCATCGATCAAACGCTTGAAGTCTTCAGGACATCAGGACATCAAGGGGCCACGGCTGTCTTGTTATCCAGAAAGCCATTTTTGCGGAATATGGCCTGGCCTTCATCGCCGGCGCTGAGTTTCATGAAACTGCGTGCCAACTCGGGGTTTTTGGAGCTTTTCAAGATATTGAGCAGCAGGGCCTGTGGCTTGGCAATTTTGGGGTCAATGTCAAGGACATCGAGTTTTGACACATTGTCGGCAAACAAACCGGTGGCGCGCCAGGTCATGGTCAGGTCGGCCTCGCCTTTTCTCATGGCATTCATCAGGCTGCGCGAGTCGGGTGACAAAAATGCGCTGGCTTTTACCACCTTGGGGTAAATGCCCAACTTATCCAGCACGTTTTTTGACTCTTGCCCCACGCTGCCGGACTCGGCGTTGCCCAGAATGATGGTGAGGTCCTTGCGCAGCAGTTCCTGAGGATTGGCCTTGACCTTCTTGGGATTGCCTTTTTGCACCACCAGCGCCATCTGGTTGTAACCCACGTTGACAAAGTCGCCCAGCAAACCTTCGCTCAGGTGTTTGTCACGGTAGGAGGGTTCACCCGGCAAATACCAGTCACCCAAGCCACTTTTCTTGGCGGACTGGTACAGGTCCTCGGAGCCGCCTTGTGAAATCAAAATTTTGACACCTTCGCGCTTTTCAAAAAGCTGGGCAATTTCGGTCATCGGCTTGACCATGGTGATGCCGCAATACAGCAGCAGTTCGGGTACTTTTTGAGCTTGTGCCGAGGCCGTCACCAGCGTCATCACCGTGAGCCATTTGAGCAGATAGTTACCAAACATATTCTTCCGTTTCAGGGTTAAGACAAACCCATATTAGACCAAACC
>JAIFMA010000195.1 GCA_020048795.1 Rhodoferax sp. | reverse complement strand
GCGGCGCTGCAAAATGCCAAGCTGTAAGTTTACTCATGGTGTGGTCACCCGGGCTTATCTGGCGCGCATGCCGTGAGCGCTGACACCTTGCCTGGCCTGGTCAGCTAGACTTGACCCATGGAACTTTCTACCTGGTTAGCTTTTTTCGCGGCCTCCTGGGCCATCAGCATATCGCCCGGCCCGGGTGCCATTGCGTCCATGAGTGCCGGGCTCAATCATGGCTTCAAGTACGGTTATGTCACGATATTTGGCCTGGTGCTGGGCATCTGGACGCAGTTGCTGATCGTCGGGGTCGGGCTGGGGGCGCTGATCGCAGCATCCAGTACGGCGTTTACCGTGGTCAAGTGGCTGGGGGTCGGCTACCTGGTGTGGCTGGGCATTGCGCAGTGGCGGGCACCGGCGCGTCCGATGGTGGCGGTGTCGGATTCGGGCGAGAAGGTGACGCAACGCGCCCTGATCCTGAAAGCCTGGTTGATCAACATTGTCAACCCCAAAGGCACGGTATTCCTGCTGGCGGTCGTGCCGCAGTTCATGAACCTGACGCAGCCCCTGCTGCCGCAGTACCTGATCATCGGTGCCACGCTGGCTTTTACTGATCTGGTGGTAATGACCGGCTACACCGCGCTGGCATCCAGGGTGCTGGGCGCGTTGAAAGAGCCCTCACACATCCGCGCCATGAACCGGATATTTGGCAGCCTGTTTGTGATTGCGGGCTCACTGCTGGCGCTGTTCAAACGCTCAGTCTGAGCGGGGGGTTGCACTCAATAGGGGTTGTCAAACCCGAGCCGCGCCATGATCTCGCTTTCGCGCAGTTCCATGACCTGCGCGTCCTCGTCCTCGTCATGATCCCAGCCCTGAGCGTGCAATGCGCCGTGCACCAGCAGATGCGCGTAGTGGGCCTGTAGCGTTTTGCCCTGCTCGGCGGCCTCGGTAGCCACTACCGGCGCGCACAGCACCAGGTCGGCGCTAACCAGCGGCTCTTGCGTGTAATCAAACGTGAGCACGTTGGTGGCGACGTCTTTGTGCCGGTAGTCACGGTTCAGCGCCTGGCCTTCTTCGGTGCCGACGATGCGCACGGTGATCTCGGCATCGTCCTGTAGCGCGTGACGAATCCACTTGGCGACGCGGTGGCGCGGCAAGGCAGCGCGGTGCAGTGCGGCATCGGGAAACTTGGCAAATTGCAGCGACAGAGTGAGATGGTTCATGGCATATTGTTATATAAGAAAATGACCTCTAGCGCTTGCTGTTATTGTGCTGGCAGCTATCAATTACATTGCATCTCCGAGGCCTGGCTCAAGGCAAGATTTTGCGCCGACGGTTTGGGCTGGTGGCCGTTGTGGGTGGCGGTGTGGCATCAAGCCGGGGATGCGGGTTGAAGCGGCCCGGCGCATCGTAAGCATCCACAATGCGTGCCACCAGCGGGTGGCGCACCACATCCTGGCTGGTCAGGCGGCAAATGGCGATGCCCTCGATGGCTTTGAGCACCCGCTCGGCATCAATCAGGCCACTGAGTTGTTCGCTGGGCAGATCAATCTGGCTCACATCACCGGTGACCACCGCTTTGGAGCCAAAGCCAATGCGCGTCAAAAACATCTTCATCTGCTCGGGCGTGGTGTTTTGCGCCTCGTCCAGAATGACAAACGCGGTGTTCAGGGTGCGCCCGCGCATGAAGGCCAGCGGCGCGATTTCGATGGTCTGGCGCTCAAAGGCTTTTTGCACCGCCTCAAAACCCATCAGGTCATACAGTGCGTCGTACAGCGGGCGCAGATACGGGTCGATCTTTTGCGCCAGATCGCCCGGCAGATAACCCAACCGTTCACCGGCTTCCACGGCAGGGCGCGTTAGCACAATGCGCTGCACCGTGCTGCGCTGCAGGGCATCGACAGCCATGGCCACGGCCAGGTAGGTTTTGCCAGTGCCGGCCGGGCCGATGCCAAAGGTGATGTCGTGGCTGGCAATGCAGTCCAGGTAGGTGGCCTGGTTGATGGAGCGCGGCTTCAGGTCGGCACGGCGGGTTTTAAGCGTTGGGCCATCGGCGCCGTTGACATCGCCATCGCCAGAGAGCATCAGTTGCACCGTGCGCGGTTCGATCGGGCGCGCCGCCATCTCATACAGGGCTTGCAGCATTTCCATGGCACGCTTGGCATGAACCTTCAGGCCATCGACCTTGAATTGCTCGTGGCGGTGGGCGATCTTGACCTGCAGCGCGGTCTCGATGCTGCGCAAATGCGCGTCCATCGGCCCGCACAGGTGACTGAGCCGGGTGTTGTTGGGTGGGGAAAACAGGTGTCGGATGATCACGTTGATAATTCTTTGAAAAAGTCACCCATGATAGGTAAAAAATGATCGGCAAACTTAGCGGCACGCTGGACCACAAAAACCCGCCCGAACTCATCATCGACTGCCACGGCGTGGGTTACGAGGTGCAGGTGCCCATGAGCACTTTTTACAACCTGCCCGAACTGGGAGCCAAGGTCAGCCTGCTGACGCATTTTGTGGTGCGCGAAGATGCACAGATTTTGTACGGCTTTGCCACTGCGCCTGAGCGTGAGGCATTTCGCCAGCTAATCAAGATCAGCGGTGTCGGGCCGCGCACGGCCTTGTCGGTGCTGTCAGGCATGAGTGTCAGCGAACTGGCGCAAGCCATCACCTTGCAAGAGGCGGGTCGGCTCATCAAAGTGCCAGGCATCGGAAAAAAAACCGCCGAGCGGCTATTGCTGGAACTCAAGGGCAAGCTCGGACCAGACATTGGCGTGGTCGCCACGGTGACCAGCGACACACAGAGTGACATCCTGCAAGCGCTGTTGGCACTGGGCTACAACGACAAGGAAGCCGCCGCCGCCCTGAAGGCCCTGCCCAAAGAGGTGGGTGTCAGTGAGGGCATCAAACTGGCCTTGCGGGCGCTGGCCAAATAGCTTGCAGGGAAGATTGTCCGTTTCACATCGTGGCAACCTTCAGGCAGGCCTGACTTAAGTTTGATGCGCTGGCCAAGAGCCGCTGCCGCACCCGCCAAGGCCGCCAAAGTAACGCTGGTGTCGTTTGAGTTGACGGTTGCATGACTGGCCGCGCTGATGGCATTTCAATCGATATCGTCTTCAGCACCAGCTCTGCGCAGCAACTTTGGATCAGCAGTGATAGGGCGATATATTTCAACACGCTGACCGGGCTCCAGACGCGACTCCAGCGACACCGTCTTGCCAAAAATGCCAACCTTTTGAGTGCTGAAGTCCAGCACTGGATAGACGCGGGCCAGACCACTGGCCTCAATGGCATCCCGCACGGTGGCTTGTTCGGGTACTTCCACATCCACCCAGCTCTGGCGGTCTGGCAACGCATAGGTGACGCTGACTTTCATGATGCAGCACCCACGGGTGCCGTGGTGTCAACCGCCGTAGCCTGCGGGCGCGGCGCTGGTTTGCGGGCATCCAAGGCCCGCTTGGCCGCAATCATTAGCCCCAGCACAATGAAGCCACCGGCGGGCAGGATCATCACCAGGGCACCATCGCCTGGGTACAGGCGCACCTCCAGCGCGCCCATGGCGGGCCCCAGCAGGTTGGCCGCCCCCGAGAACAGGGTGCCGCTGCCACCGATTTCGCGCAGTGCGCCCATCAGGGTCAGGGCCAGGGTAAAGCCCAGCCCCATGGCCAGACCATCCAGCGCCGACAAGGCCACGCTGCTTTTGCAGGCAAACGATTCAGCACGGCCCAAAATCAGGCAGTTCACCACAATCAGCGGAATAAACAGGCCCAGCACCTTGTGCAGTTCGTGGAGCCAGGCGTTCATGGCCAGGTCCACAATCGTCACCAGCGTGGCAATGATCAACACAAACGCCGGGATTCGCACCTCGTCGGTGATCAAACCGCGCAACAAGGCCACCAGCACGTTGGAGGCGATCAGCACCGCCAGCGTGGCCACCCCCATGCCCAGCCCCTGAGTGGCGGCCGACGTCACGGCCAGGGTCGGACACAGCGACAACATCTGGCTGAACACCACGTTGTTGCGCCACACGCCATCGACCATGATGTTTTGGGTCTGACTCATTTTGCAGCCTCCTCCAGCAGGGTTTTACGGTGGGTTGCAAACAGTCGCAGCCCGTCCCGGATGCCACCCACCACCGCGCGCGGTGTGATGGTGGCCCCGGCAAACTGATCAAACGGGCCACCGTCCTTTTTGACCGCCCACTGCGCCTCGGGCGGGTTGCCCAGCGACAGGCCGGTGAAGCGGCTGATCCAGTCGTTCCGGTTCACTTCTATCTTGTCGCCCAGGCCGGGGGTTTCGGTGTGTTTCAACACCCGCACACCCAGCAGCTTGCCGTTTTCATCAATGCCCAGCAGCAGGCGGATCTCACCGCTGTAGCCTTTGCGCGAGGTTTCAAACGCGATCCCCGTGACGTGGTTCGCCTTGCTGGCCCGATACACCAGCAAGGGCGCACCGTCGATTTGCAGTCGTAGCGTGTCGGCCGCCGGGTTGTTGTCATAGAGACTGGCCGGAATCACCTGCTCCAGGGAATGGCGCAGGTCTTCCAGGGCACTTTGCTCAATTGGTGCCTTGGTCAAGCCATAGGCAAGCGTCAGCAACAAGGTGGCCGCCAGTGAAAAGCCACCCAGCACCAGGGCATGTCTGCCACCGGCCAGTTCCAGCAATGCGCTCAGACGGGCCAACCGGGGCGGCACGGGTGCCTGGGACGCGGTGGGGTTGGGGGCTTTCATATGTGGACCCTGGGCTGAGCCCTGGATTGCAGCGACTTGCCGCGCCAACTGCGGCCAAACACGCGGGGGCGCAGACCACGGTCAATCAGCGGCACCATGGCATTCATCAGCACTACCGCGAAGGCCAGGCCCTCCGGGTAACCCCCGTGCGCCCGAATCACCCAGGTCAGCGCACCAATGCCAGCGCCAAACACCAACTGTCCGGCGCGTGACACGGGTGAAGTCACATAGTCGGTGGCAATAAAAAAGGCACCTAACATCGCCGCGCCGGACAGCAGATGAATCGGCATCGAGGCAAATCGCGTCGGGTCCAGCGCGTTGGATACAGCCGCTAGCAGACCCAAGGTGCCCAGCAGGGCCACTGGAATGTGCCAGGTGATGATGCGCAAGGCCAGCAGCAGCAGACCGCCGGCCAGCAGTAGCACGGCGGACGTTTCACCGATCGAACCAGATTCGTCACCCAGAGCCAGTTGCTGTGGCTGTGGCAGTTGGGCCGAGGTTTTGGCCACCGAGGTGCCGCGTGACAGCTCGGTTTTCAGGGTGCCGAGTGCGGTGGCCGCGCTCATGTGCTCGGGCACAGGTGTGCGACCGCTGACCAGCGCCAGCGCTTGGCTGAAAGAGGGTGCCTGAGCACTGCCCAAGGGCGCTGGTGCCACCCACACCGTCAACTGCACCGGAAATGAAATCAATAGCACGATGCGCCCCACCATGGCGGGGTTGAACATGTTTTGGCCCAAACCGCCAAACAGATGTTTGCCCAGCACAATGGCTGAAATACTTCCCAAAACGCCGATCCACCAGGGTGCCCAAGGTGGCAGGCTCATGGCCAGCAGCCAGCCCGTCAGCAGCGCCGAGCCATCCCACAGACGCGTTCGCACCGGCTGCCCCAACAGCGCCAGCATGGCCGCCTCAGCCGTCAGGGCGGTCGCCAAAGTGATGGCAAACAACATCAGCGCCGGCCAGCCATACAGCCACAGACCATAAGCGGTACCCGGCACCAGCGCCAAAATAACCCACACCATGGTGCGGGTGACGGTGTTGACCGTGTGGGTGAAGGGGCCTGCGCGGTTGGCCAGGGTACTCATGTTGACTCCTCAAGCTGTTGAGTGGCTGCCACGGCGGCTTCGGTCGCTTCAGGTGCGCCACAGGCGACGACCACGCTGGCTACAGCCGCTGCTGCGGCTGCTTTGGCAGCCTTGCGCGCTGCCGAGGCTGCCTTTTTAACCTCGGCCTCGCGCGCTGCCCGCTCGTTGCGAGCCTGGATCAATGCGCGGATGCGGTCTTGCCGGCGTGCATCACGGTCCAGTGCATTAAGCTTGCCGTTGGCGAAACTGAAATAGTGGGCCAGCGGAATGTGCGACGGGCAAATGAAGGAACAGGAGCCGCAGGCAATGCAGTCCTGACTGCCAATGGCTTTGGCACCTTGCAAGTCGCCCCGCTTGATCAACTGCGCCATCTCCACCGGCACCAGCCCTGCCGGGCAGGCGGTGACGCACTTGCCACAGCGAATACAGGGGGACTCAGGACCTTCGTTGATCTCGGACGCTGTCAAGGCCAGCACACCGCAAGAGCCCTTGACCACCGGTGCGTGCACCGATGGCAAGGGCGCACCCATCATCGGCCCGCCGCCGATCAGCAAGGTTGGCACCGGGTGTAATCCGCCACAAAAAGCCAGCAGATCTTCCACCGAGGTACCCAGGGGCACTTCGACATTGGCAGGCTCACGCACACCATGTCCTGAGACCGTCACCACCCGGCTAACCAAGGGTTCACCGCGCCGGATGGCACTGCTGACGGCGCGCGCAGTCGCCACGTTGTGCACCACCGCGCCGACCTCGGCGGTGCGTTTGTCGGCCGGGGTTTCACGCCCGGTCACCGCCAGCAGCAGGTGCTGGGCTGACCCCATGGGAAAGCGGGTGGGAACCGTCACCACCCGGATGCTGCTGTCAACTTTGGCCGCCTCGCGCATGGCCTTCACCGCCTTGGGTTTGTTGGCCTCAATCGCAATGATCACCTGCTCAGCGGCAATGGCATAGGCCATGATGCGCACGCCATCCACGATCTCGTTGGCAGCTTCCCGCATCAACCGGTCGTCGCAGGTGATGTAGGGCTCACATTCGGCACCGTTGATGACCAAGGTGTCGATGCTGTGTTTGTAGCGCATGTCGAGCTTGACCGCCGACGGAAAGGCTGCCCCACCCAAACCCACAATACCAGCGGCCGCCACGCGATCGCTCAGCTCTTTGGGCGATGCGGGCAGGGGAAAGTCAGCGGTGATGGGTTGCACCAGGTCGGCCCAGCGGTCTTGCCCATCGGCATCAATCACCACAGTCGGCTGAGTCAACCCCGACGGATGCGGTGCCATGCGTTCTTCAATGGCAATCACCGTGCCCGATGTGGAAGCATGCACATTGGCCGAGATGCCACGACCAGCCCGCCCAATCAACTGGCCCTTGCCCACCCACTGCCCGACTTCGACCACCGGCTCCGCCGGGCTGCCCACGTGTTGCTGCAAGGGGATACACACGCGCTTCGGGGTGGGCATGCGCACAATCGGGCTTTCGCTGCTGAGCTCCTTGCGGTAACTGAGCTTGACCCCGCCTCGAACAGAAAAAAGCATCATGGCGGCATCCTCTCAACCCATCGCCACCGGGCGCTTGGGGCTGGGTTTGGGCCAGTGCCAGGTGGCCAGGGTCGGCATCACCGGTTTCATCACGATGGCATCGGTCGGGCATTCAACCACGCACAGGCCGCAGGCATAACAGGCCTCGGGCAACACGGTGTGCATCTGCTTGATGGCACCCACGATGGCATCTGAGCCACATTTGCGAATGCAGCGGGTGCAACCAATGCAGCGAACCTCATCCACCCAGGCCACGGTCGGCAATGCAGCGTCCGATCCATCCACCGCCAGCCGTACGCCGATCAGTTCGGCCACCCGCTGCGCGGTCGAGACACCGCCGGGCGGGCAACAGTTGGGCGAGGCGCGGCCGTCCACAATGGCGGCTGCGGCCTGTTTGCAACCGGCAAAACCGCATTGGGCGCAGTTGGATCCGGGCAGCAGGGCGGCAACTGCGTCAGCGCGGTCATCGGCAGGTGTTGACAGGTAGCGTGCTGCCACACCCAGCACCACGCCCAAGCCGGTACCGAGCAAACCAATCGCGGCTACCGCTTGCGCGGCTTGCGTCATCATGTGTGTATCGATCATCTCAAGCCCCCAATCCGGCAAAACCCATGAACGCCAGCGACAACACACCAGCGGTGATAAAGCCGATGGGTGCGCCCTCAAAGACCTTGGGCACTTCGGCCAGCGCCAGCCGTTCGCGCAGGCCGGCAAAAATCACCAGCACCAACCCAAAACCTGCCGCCGTGCCAAAACCACGCAGCAGGCTGTTGACAAACCCGTAGCCGCCTTGAATCGTTAACAGTGCCACGCCCAGCACCGCGCAGTTGGTCGTGATCAGGGGCAAATAGACCCCCAGCGCTTCGTACAGCGGCGGTGAGATGCGTCGAATCACCATCTCGGTGAACTGCACCACGGCGGCAATCACCAGGATGAAGGTCATGGTGCGCAGGAATGACAAGTCCAGCGGGGCCAGTACCCAGGCCTCTGCGACCCAGACAAAGCCGGTGGACAGTGTCAGCACAAAGGTTGTGGCCAGTCCCATGCCCATGGCGGTGTCAATGCGCGACGAGGTGCCCATGAACGGGCACAGGCCCAAAAA
>JAIFMA010000086.1 GCA_020048795.1 Rhodoferax sp. | reverse complement strand
TGGCAGCGCCAACCCCAAGGCCTGCGCCATGTAGACCGCCGCCTCGCTGTGCATGTCCTCGTGAAACAGTGCCAACCGGAAGAAATACAGCGCGGCATCATCTGGCGGGCTGTTGGCCAACAAGGCCAGGGTGCTTGCCAGGGTGTCACTCAGATAGCGTTTGGTGGCGGCCAGATCCGGCGAGGGCAACCGCCAGCGGGGCAGCAGGGAAGCGAGGCGCGGGCCTTTCGGCTCTGCCCGGTGACCCAGCGCGCGCTGCGGGTTTCGGGCCAGCCAGAACTCTTGAAACCAGCCGATATGGCCCAGCTCCCACAGGGGCGGGTTCAGTTGCGCGTTGTAGGGCACGACCAAACCATCACCCAAAGCCGCAGCGTAAGCATCGGCCAGCGCCAGCGTGCGGGCCCGGCTGGCGCACAGAAGTTCTGCCAAAACAATAGCGCTCGACATACGTGCCGCTTGGGCTACAAGCCATTTTGATGCCAAGGATTGTGATGTCAGTTGCATGCGAGGCGCACTCAAAAAATAGATCGGTGGTGATTATCAGCCCGGCACTCGCCGCAGCCAACAATGGCAACTGGCAAACCGCACGGCGTTGGCAACAATTGCTGCAGTCTGCCACGCTCCCTGCTGGCCGGCTAAGCGCCCGTATCTTGAGCCACTGGCCTGATGGCCCACTGGCAGTGCACGACGACTGCATGCTGGCGCTGCATGCCCGCCGCTCGGCACCCTCGGTGCTGGCTTGGGCGCAACAGCATGGCGGGGCGGGTTTGGCGGTGGTGCTGACCGGCACCGATTTGTACCGTGACATCCAGACCGACCCAGAGGCCCAGCGTTCCTTGAAACTGGCACAGCGGCTGGTGGTCCTGCAAGACCTTGGCTTGCAGGCATTGCCGCCGGAGCTGCAAGTACGCACCCAGGTTATTTTTCAATCGACTTCGCAGCGTCAAACCTTGCCCAAATCGGCCCATCGGCTACGGGCGCTGATGGTTGGCCATTTGCGCGAAGAAAAGTCGCCGCAAACCTTGTTTGATGTGGCCCGCTTGCTTGGCCCGCAAGAAGGTATTTTGATCGACCACATTGGCTCGCCGCTTGACCCGGCGCTAGCGCAACTGGCACAAGCCACGGCCGCAGCCTGCTCCCACTATCGCTATTTGGGTGGTTTGCCACACGAGGCGACCCTCCGACGCATTCAGCGAGCCCATGTGCTGGTGCATGCCAGCCGCATGGAGGGCGGCGCGCATGTGGTGATGGAGGCGGTATGTTCGGGTACGCCGGTGCTGGCATCAAAAATTGCCGGCAATGTTGGCATGCTGGGGCCGGATTACGCCGGTTATTTTGACTGGAACAATGCCACCCAATTGCGGGCCCTGCTGCGCCGTTGCCACCATGATCGTGATTTTTATGCACTGCTGCAGGCCCAGAGCGCGGCGCGTGCGCCCCTGTTTGATCGCCAGGCAGAACAGCGCGCGCTAACCCAACTGGTGGGCGATCTGCTGCCTGGTGGGCCCGCCGGGCTCCTTGATTGATTTGCCATTGTTTGAAGCGCGTTTCCCATGCAAAAACCTACCCAACCCGTTGCCAGAGACATTGTGCTGATTGGCGGCGGCCACAGTCATGTGGGGGTGCTCAAGCGTTTTGGCATGCAGCCCGAACCCGGCGTGCGCCTGACTGTGATCTGCACGGATGTTCATACGCCGTATTCGGGCATGTTGCCGGGCTACATCTCTGGCCACTACAGCTACGACGATGTGCACATCGACCTGGCGCGCCTGGCGGTTTTTGCCGGTGCACGTCTGTACCGCGATGAGGTGGTGGGCATTGACCGTGCCGGGCAAAAAGTGTTGTGCCGCAACCGCCCGCCGGTGGTTTATGACAGTCTGTCGATCAACGTTGGTTCAACCCCCAGCTTGGGTGGCGTGCCCGGTGCCGATGCGTTGACCACCCCGGTCAAACCGATCACCCGCTTCAATGCACGCTGGCTGGCCTTGCTGGCGCGGGTGCAGCAGCACACCCAGGCTGTGTTGCATATCGCCGTGGTGGGTGCGGGTGCCGGGGGGGTGGAGTTGCTGCTGTCCATGCAGTACCGGTTGTGCCATGAGCTGCAGTTGCTCGGTCGCAACCCTGAATTGCTTGAATTTCATTTGTTGAGTGCTTCAGCCCAGATCCTGCCGACCCACAACCGGCGGGTTCGACAGAAATTTGCCGAAGTGTTGGCGCAGCGTGGCGTGCATGTGCATCTCAATGCCAGGGTCACGCGGGTCGAGCCGGGCCAATTGATTTGCGCCAACGGCGACCGCGTCGCGATAGATGAAACCATGTGGGTCACCCAGGCGGGTGGCGCGCCCTGGCTGCGGTCAACCGGGCTGGCTTTGACCGAGGCCGGTTTCGTGCGGGTCAACGACCAGTTGCAACCGACCCGCGCATATTTGCCGCCGGCGACATTGTTGCCATGGACAACTTTCCGCTGGAAAAGGCCGGTGTGTTCGCCGTGCGCATGGGGCCACCGCTGGCCGACAACCTGCGCCTGAGCGTGCAGGGTCGCACGCTCAAAGCCTATCGCCCACAGTCGAGCTGGCTGGCCCTGATCAGCACGGGCGACAAATTTGCAGTGGCTTCGCGCGGGGCACTCGGGTTTTGGGGCGCTTGGGTCTGGCGCTGGAAAGACCACATCGACCGCAGTTTCATGCGCAAATTTGCCGAGTTCCCAGCCATGCCGGGCCAAGTTACAGCAGCACCCAACTCGCAACTGGCGCTGACTGCTGACGAGTCACTGCAAGCCATCTCGGCTATCGCCATGCGCTGCGGCGGCTGCGGTGCCAAGGTGGGTGCCACCGTGCTGTCGCGCGCGCTGGGTCAATTGCAGGTGGTTGATCGCGATGATGTGTTGATTGGTCTGCACGACCCCGACGACGCCGCCGTGGTGCGGGTGCCACCAGGCAAGGCGCTGGTGCATTCGGTCGATTTTTTCCGGGCGTTTGTCGATGACCCGTATTTATTTGGCAAGGTCGCGGCCAACCACGCCCTGGGCGATATTTTTGCCATGGGTGCAGACCCGCAATCTGCCACTGCGATTGCCACTGTGCCGCCGGGGCTGGAGGCCAAGGTTGAAGACTTGTTGTTTCAGTTGATGAGTGGCGCGGTTGAGGTGCTCAACGAAGCCGGCTGTGCGCTGGTGGGCGGCCACACGGGGGAGGGGGCCGAGCTGGCGCTGGGTTTTGCGGTGAACGGTCTGATTGACGAGAGCCTGGTCAACGTCACTCGCAAGGGCGGCATGCAGCCTGGCGATGTTTTGATTTTGACCAAACCCATCGGCACCGGCACGCTGTTTGCCGCGCACGCCCGCCTGGCTGCCAAAGGCCGCTGGATTGATGCGGCGCTGCAATCCATGGTGCTGTCAAACCGCCTGGCTGCGCAGTGCCTGCGCGAGTTCGGGGCCACCGCGTGTACCGACCTGACCGGGTTTGGCCTGCTGGGCCATCTGGTCGAAATGACCAAACCCTCGGGGGTGGATGCCGAACTGGTGCTGTCGAACCTGCCCTT
Organism: Rhodoferax sp.; assembly: GCA_020048795.1. Lineage (GTDB taxonomy): Bacteria > Pseudomonadota > Gammaproteobacteria > Burkholderiales > Burkholderiaceae_C > Rhodoferax. Next base: position 7,306 of record JAIFMA010000086.1, on the reverse strand, counting down.
GCTTGACGGCGCGCTGGAGACGGTGGCTGCCGGTATCGTCAGTTCTTTACAACCCGCCAATGTGCGCTTGCGCCGGGCCTTGCGCCATCAGGAGCAATTTGTCAGCCATCCTCACTACCCGCTGATTTTTGATCCGCAGACCGCCGGTGGCCTGCTGGCCAGCGTGCCAGCGGATCGGGTTGCGGGCTGTGTGGCGGCCTTGCAGGCACTGGGTTACCCGCACACCGCCATCATCGGTCGCATCCTGGCCCAGGACGAGGCGCTGGAGCCGGTGCTGCTGCTGCCCTGACGCGCGATGCTGGCACGGCGATCCCTGTTACTGGCTGGTGTGGGCGGTGTGGCCACTTTGGCAGCATGCACCCTGCAACCCGACCGCGACCACAATGGCCCCGACGCACCGCGCGCCGGGCCGTTGCACAAGCCTGTGCGCACTGCCTGGGTGTTCAGCTCGGGCGGGCCTCGTGGTTTTGTGCATGTGGGTGTGATCAAGGCTCTGGAAGAATTGGGCCTGGCACCCGATCTGGTCGTGGGCGCTTCGGCAGGTGCGCTGGTGGGTACCCTCTATGCCTCGGGCTTGCGCGCCGCAGAAATCGAAGCACTGGCGCTGGACATGCAAACGATGTCGCTGGTACGCCTGGCCGTAGGCGCACAAGAGCGCCTGAGTGGTACGCCGCTGGCTGAGCTGGTGCGCCAGCACAGCCGCGTGTCGCTGCTGGAGCAGATGCAGGTGCCATTGGCCTGTGTGGCGACTCGCCGCAGCGACCGTGTGGCGACCGCCTTCACCGCGGGTGACGTGGGTCTGGCGGTGCAGGCATCAAGCGCCATCGAAGGCCAGTTCGCGCCGGTGCGTATCCGGGGCGAACAGTATGTGGATGCCGACTGGACCACCCCTTTGCCGGTGCGGGTGGCGCGGGCGCTGGGGGCACAGCGCGTGCTGGCGGTGGACGCTACCGTCCATATCGATCGGGCTCCCACTGGCGCTGAACGCTACCTGGAAAGCGACTTGCGCAAAAAAGCCCTGGTGGATGTTGACGGAACGCTGGCCAACCTGCTGCTCAAGCCCGATTTTGGCTACTGGGTCAGTCTGTCGCGCGAATTTCGCGAGCGCGCCATCGACGCCGGCTACCGCGACACGCTGTTGCAGGCGGCTGCTCTGCGCACGCTGCACACGGCTTGAATCGCATCGGTAAGCGTCTGTCGCCGGGCGACAAAGTCATTGACAGGTTCCGCAGTCAATCTGCACAACTCACCACATCAGTTTGAATCACACCCCAGCAGGCCACTGGCGTACTGCGTGCGCGACAGATTCACAGTCGGCGTTTCGCCAGAGGTCTGGCCATTCAGCTGCCGCGACGGCTCAAATTGCACAGGTCAAAGGCTTTGGAATCACAAAACCCGTGCCATACTCACTCACAGGCGGTTGAGTTTCCTCATCCGAGGGACATCTCATTCTTCAGCCGATTTGCCTGAACACTGCGGTGCTCATGCCAGACACAAAAGCCCTGCGAGCAATCGCGGAGCTTTTTTCTTTTATGATGCCCGCATGCCCCGAGTTCAATGGTTTTTGGTGCTTGTCATTGCGCTCCAGCTCTGTCTGGGCGGCGTATGGGCGAGCCCAAGGCTTGATCGCGGCGAAGCCCAGCAGATGTCAGATGCCGCGCGCCTGGCTAACGCGCACTGCCACGAAGAAAGCGGGGTTGCATCGTCTGCCGTGCCCGATAGTGCGAACACCGCAACCCAAGACCCGGGGCTCTCCGGCTGCAGCGCAAGCCACTGCAACCTGTGCAGTGCAACAGGGCTTCCCATTCATACCATTGCAACTGTTGTTTGTCTGCCTGACACACCCAACAGCAGTACCGCTGCACCCATGCTGGTAAGCTGGGTTCTCCCGCCCGAGCTTCGACCGCCGATCTGAACTGCATCGCCCTGCTCTTTGCCGCCGAGGCTTGCACGCCCCGGTTTCTTTGCATTTCAATCTGGCACCCTAGCTGGTGTCCATTCGGGTATGACCACATCTTTTCAGAAACACCACGGTGCCATGCTACTCAAGTATGCGGGCATCAGCTTCATCTCCGGCGCAGTCAACCATGGGTTTTTTAGCGGCGTACGCTCCCTCTGGACAGCCGCCATCGGCATGGTCCTGTTTGTGCTGGGCGCCTGGCTGGAGCACCGGTTTAGCGACAGCGACACCGAAGAGCCCCGTGCTGGCCTGGCCAGTACATTGCTTTGGGGCTCTCTGTTGTCGATCGGGCTTGGCTTTTTCACGGGCGGTTTACAACACTTTCCCGACTCACCTGCACGCAGCGCATGGGTTGTTCCGCTTGGCTTCGCAATCTCTGTGCTTGCCCTTGCGGTCAGTTCCTTTCTACCATGGCAGCGCGCCAGCACCGTTTACGCACTGTTGGTGGGTGCGTTGGTTTGTGGTTTTAGCTGGGGCGCATACCGATGGATTGATGCCAACCCCGGCTGGGCCGATGGTGAACACAGCCACGGTGCGCCCGCAGGCTTGGTGGCACATCCCATCAGCCGCAGTGTCAGCATCCATATGGACGACAACATGCGTTTCACTCCGGACAAAGTGGAAGTGCAGGCTGGGGAGGTAATTCGCTTTGTCGTGCACAACGGTGGAGCCGTGCCACACGAGTTTGTACTGGGCAACGAAAAGGAAATCGCCGAGCATGCCGAAGTTATGCGCCAGGCAGCGAACATGCCCGCAGACCATTCGCACCAACACGCAACTGGCGCTGCGCTCTCGGTAAAACCAGGTGAAATGGGCGAGATGGTGGTCCGCTTTAGTGAGCCAAGCACGTTGCAAATTGCCTGCCTGATTCCCGGCCACTATGAAGCTGGGATGCGCGGCAGCATCGCCGTCAAGCTCGCTCCGGTTGGGGGGCAAATACCTGCGGCTGCAGGCATTGCAGGCAGCGAACACAAGCACTGAGAGTTGCCGCGTGGCGCTTCATAGTTAGTAGCAGCTTGCGCTTTATATTAAAGGGCTGGGTCGGAATTGGCTGCCGAAGTTCTGCTCCTGCCAACGCGCCGCACCAAGCACCGCAACATCATCGTCGCGAAAGATCTGCCCGTCCCAACCTTGCGGATGCGCAGCTTTGATGTTGCCGGACAAATCGTCAATGAACAAGGTGTGTTCGGGTACCCAAACCAGCAAAGAACTGGTCAACCCTGATCTGGGTCAGCAAATGCGCACCCTGGGCAAAGTGTTTGGCGGCTGACCCAGTGCCCGGACTGGTCGCATTGAAGCGCTAAGGAGTCAAGCAAAAAAGTAACTTGAACAGTTCGGCCGCTCTGACAAGCGCAATGCGTTGTTGCAAACCGCTTGTGCAGCCAGCTACACAAGCGGTTTGCGCCTGGCCTTGCACTTGCCATCACGACCTCCTTGGTCCAAGTTATTCTCGCTTGACCCCTAAAGTGAAATAGCTTGTCGATCCGGACGTGGTCAAAGTCCCGAGAAGTTAGTGCGTTGGCGGCGAAGCTGGCACACTTTGGCCCGTTTGCAGCTTTTTCCAGGCCTGAAAACCACCCGCCACCGACAGGGCTTTGGGGTAACCCATGGAGCGCAACAAAGTGGCAGCGGACAGGCTGCGCCGCCCACTGTTGCAGATGCACAACAGAAGATGGTCTCGTGCGTGGTGCAACTGGTTGATCATGGTGAAGAACGACTTCACATCCATGTCCTTGGGCTCGCCCGCATCCAGAATGTCCTGCTCGTCTTCCGACAAGGCATGGCCGAGCAAGACCTTGACCTCAAACAGCGGAATATGCAGACTGTCAGGAATGGCACCCTTCATCTCGATCTCGAACGTCTGACGAATATCAATCATGGTGGCCAGACCCAGGCGCGTCAACTCCAGAGCGGTGGGCAAGGACATTTCCAGCATGGCGATGTCTTCGGGGGATACGGCTTCTTCGGTGGTCATGGGATGTCTCACAGCAAAGTGGCACGCAAAGTCGGCCACGCCAACGCATTATCCACGCGCCAAACCGTCCAAGCTGGCGCGAACTGCGCCACGGTGAGCACGATCATGTTTTCGTGCGAGTGATCGCCTAAATCCTCGCTTGCGCGCATTCCTGCACGTCCGCGATCAGCTTGAAACATCGTCCACGATCCCACTGCAACGAGCGTCCACAATCGCTGCAATATGCCGATGGCAACAGCCATGCATGCGCTGAACAATTTACGGGCACTGGGCCGCAAGGCCGGGGTGATTTCGGATGTCCAGGAGAGATGACCGAGATCGCCTAAACTCGTTTGGTATGGAAAAATACCTGTGTGTGTTGGGCATCGAATCGTCGTGCGACGAAACTGGTGTCGCTCTGGTGGATGTGCACGGCAATCACTTGCCAGTGCTGCTGGCGCACGCGCTGTACAGCCAGATCGAGATGCACCAGGCTTATGGCGGCGTGGTGCCCGAACTGGCCAGCCGCGACCATATTCGCCGTGTGTTGCCGCTGACCGAGCAGGTGCTGGCCGAGTCGGATCGAACCCTGGCCGATGTGGATGTGGTGGCCTTTACCCGTGGCCCGGGTCTGGCCGGCGCGCTGTTGGTGGGCGCGGGGGTGGCCTGTGCGCTGGGGGCGGCGTTGGGCAAACCGGTGCTGGGGGTGCACCACCTGGAAGGACATTTGCTGTCGCCGTTTTTAAGTGCCGACCCACCCCAATTTCCGTTTGTGGCGCTGCTGGTGTCAGGCGGGCACACGCAATTAATGCAGGTCGATGGGGTCGGGCGCTACCTGATTCTGGGTGAAACCATTGACGATGCAGCCGGTGAAGCCTTCGACAAATCGGCCAAGCTGCTGGGCCTGGGCTACCCCGGTGGACCGGCGCTGGCCAAACTGGCGCAAAGCGGCTACCCCACAGCCTTCAAGCTGCCGCGGCCTTTGCTGCACAGCGACAACCTGGATTTTTCGTTTGCCGGGCTGAAAACCGCCGTGATGGTGCAAGCCAAGAAGTGTGCTGCCGCGCAAAACTGCGGGGTTGAAGCATTGCCCACGGAAACTTTGGCCGGTCTGGCAGCATCCACCCAGGCGGCCATTGTGGAGGTGCTGGTAAAAAAGTCGCTGGCGGCGCTCAAGCAAACACAGCTCCAACGGCTGGTGGTGGCCGGCGGTGTGGGCGCCAATCGCAACTTGCGCGAACAGCTCAATGCCGAATGCGCGCGCCGGGGTGTACGGGTGCATTACCCGGAGCTGCACCTGTGTACCGATAACGGTGCCATGATTGCCATGGCGGCGGCCATGCGCTTGCAGTCCGGGCAACAAAAAGCCAGCGAGGTCTACGCTTTTGATGTCAAACCACGCTGGCCGCTGGATGCCATTGGGGCTTGAAAAGTAAGATAATTGCCTACTCGCCCTGCTGTGTGTCGCCTTCTATCGGGTCCTTGTCCATCGGCTCGCAATTTGCGCTCCACGCTTCCTTCCCACACTCAGTCACCCTCAGCCGTTGCGCTTCACTTCGTTCGTCATGGCCAACTTACGACAGGACTTTCACCCGCAGAAATACGCCCATGCTGGGCGCACAAAAAATAGCTATAAACGCTTTATGGACAAGGGCTAAAGCCAGATTTGATCAATATTCTGGCTCGAATGTCAGGGTTGCGGAAATAGCTCAGTCGTCCGGTACGTCGAGGCCGGGGAACAGCACCGAGGTAAAGCCAAACTGGCTGAAGTCGCGCATGCGCATCGGATACAGCTTGCCAATCAGGTGGTCGCATTCGTGCTGCACCACGCGGGCGTGAAAACCCTCCACCACCCGATCAACGGAATCGCCAAACTGGTCAAACCCGGTGTACCGGATGCGCGCAAACCTGGGCACCTTGCCGCGCAGACCTGGAACCGACAGGCAGCCCTCCCAGTCTTCAACTTCCAGCGGCTGCCCGAGCATCGGCGGTTGGGCCGGGTCAAGGGTGGCCGGTGGCAGCGCTTCGATGCGGGGGTTGATCAACACGGTGCGCGGCACCAGCGGTGCCTCGGGGTAGCGCGGGTTGGGGGTGTTGGTGCCAAAAATCACCACTTGCAAATCGATGCCGATTTGTGGCGCGGCCAGCCCCGCCCCGTCTGCGGCGCGCATGGTGTCGAGCAGGTCGGTGATCAGCAGGTGCAGTTCATCGGTGTCAAACCGGCTCACGGGCTGTGCGATGCGCAACAGGCGCGCATCACCCATCTTGAGAATGTCGCGTACTGTCATGGGTAATTCAAAAGGTAGTCAGGCGTTCGCTCAAGGTGCGGTGAATCGCCCAGTCATATTGAAAGGCCTCAATCACCTCGTCATCGACGGGCGGCAGACGGCGAAACTTCATAGCGCACCCAACTTGGTAAACAACTCTTCGATCGGTGCCGCATGAAGTTCACCCCGCTCAAAGGCGGCGGGCCGGTCTTGCGCCTCAGTCAGCCAGGCAGCTTCAATGACCGGATCTGGCTCGTCAAGCGACTCCAGCAAGTCATCCATCAGATGCAGCCGCTCTACGGGACGCAGTTTTAAGGCAGCCTCGATGATTTCGGTGTGGGACATGGCTGCATTTTGCACAGAAAACGGGTGGTTCGCAAAAAATGACGAACTGATCAAGCGCACGTCCGCCCACCCGCTGGGCTGGCGAGTCCGGTGTCACCCATTCCGGGTAGCATCATTCCAATGCCTGTAGCTCCTGAAACAGGCGATCGTACTCGGCATCAGGCACAGTGGGGGCATTCTGCACGGAATAGCGGTGGGCGTGTGCATGCAGGGTTTGCCGCAGTTGCCCGATGCGTTGGGCAGCGTCGGGCATACTGGCGAATCAATCGAGACGGGTCATGGCTTGGGTACCGATCAGGAAAACAGGCGGCGTGCCAATGCTGATCCCGCTGACAGTTCGCGTTGGTCCAGTGTGTGGTACAGGCGTTCGAGCTCCGCCGCGATCACATCCATGGCATCGGCTGGAAGCGGTATGCCATGGTCGTCGGTGACCACGCCATCCATGTCCCGGGCCAGGGCAGCAGTGGTCTCCCGCATCCGGGCAAAGGCCTGTTCACTGCGATCAACGTGCGGCACGTCCAGACTTAAGGCAAGCTCGCGCAATGCAGATTGGGTCGGGTCGTCTGCCAAGGCGGCCTGGGTGTCAAAACTCAGCGTCAACACCGGTGGTTGACCGGCCAGGCCGGCGGGAACCACCATTCGTCCGGCCATGGGTCCGGCGACAAAACCCAGCCGTGCCGCCATCTGGACAATGTAGCTGGGGCTCCAGGCGGCGCGCCGGGCGCGCAGCACAAAACCAAGCTGCGCATCGTGGTCCCCGGCAAATTGATCGAGCTCGCG
>JAIFMA010000030.1 GCA_020048795.1 Rhodoferax sp. | reverse complement strand
GTCGCTTCGCTTTGTCACAGAGGCACATCGTCACTTGTCGCCAGTTTGTGAGGCCGGTTGTGCCAGTCAGCCGCAAAGGCGGAGTACCGCCATTGCAGAGTCACACCCAATGAAAGCATGTGCTTCGCAAGATGGCAGTCAGAGCGCTGTGGCGCTGGGTGTGGGTCTCGGCTCGCTGGCGCATCGTGGCTGACATCCCAGTTCGACCGTCTGTGCTCGATCTACAGCTCCGGCAAAGTTACATAACGCCGCACTGTGCAACATGGCTGCCAGTCAGTCGCGGAGCTCCTTTTGTGGCCGCCACCGCTGCGCGCCCTACGGGGTTACACAGCAGGCGTTATGCAAAATTGCCTACGCTGGTTCGGGCTTGTCAGCCGCCTGCACTCCCCAGCCGCTTCGCGTCTTACGTGCAGTCGGCTGTCGCCCTTGTTGTGTGCTGACACCTGGGCATCAGTTAGGCGCTGCGCGCATGGTTCTGGTCAGCGGCTTCGCCGAATATTACGTGTCAGCCCCGCCCACCCACTGGCCTCGCCTGCTTCGCGGCTTCGGCGCGCGGCTGCCCGTCCGCCCCCAAGCCCCGCCCACCCACTGGCCTCGCCTGCTTCGCGGCTTCGGCGCGCGGCTGCCCGTCCGCCCCCAAGGGGCTCCCTGCAGTGCCGCGCTGGGGCAATGAACTATGGCAGGGCTTCGCCCTGCCATAGTTCATTCGAGTGGCTTCTGCGCTTAATTATGGCTTTAAGTGCATAATATATCTATGAGTTGGACCGTTTTTTTTCATGATGATTTTGCCGCCGAATTCGCTAATTTGGCTGAGTCATTACAGGACGAACTGTTGGCGCATGCGTTATTGCTGCGTGACTTTGGTCCTAGCCTGGGGCGTCCAACCGTGGATACGCTGAAGGAGTCGAAGCACCCCAACATGAAGGAATTGCGGTTTGGCTGGGCGGGTGAGGTCTGGCGTGTCGCCTTTGCTTTTGACCCAGAGCGTCAGGCAATTTTGCTGGTTGGGGGCGACAAGGGTGGTGCGGATCAACGGCGGTTTTACAAGCGTCTGATTGCTGTGGCTGATAGTCGGTTTGATGGTCACCTCGCCACATTGAAAGGTTCAAATAAGGAGTATCGCGATGGCAAAAAATCTTGAGCATTTACTGGCTGAACTGCCCAAAGCGCGGCTGGCGACGATTGAAGCACGCGCTGGCAACTTGGCGACCCTCAAGGATTTGCGTCAAGCAGTTGAGCAAACGCAGCAAGATTTGGCTGCCACTTTGGGTGTGGGTCAGGACACTATCTCGCGGCTGGAGAAGCGTAGCGACATGCTGCTGTCCACCTTGCGCCGGTATGTTGAGGCCATGGGTGGCACACTGGAACTGGTGGCACAGTTCCCCAATCGCCCCCCTGTGGTTATTGACCACCTGGCACAAACTGCCGCTCGTCCAAGCGGGCAGGGGGCTGGCTTGACCGCTTGATCCCACTGGTGCCGCCGAAGTTGCCGATGACCACCTGCCACAGTCTGGGCTACTTGGTGTCCCATGGGACACTGGTGGGACACTAGAGGGCAATATTCCACCGCAATTGACCACTGCACTCAACACGACAGTTGTGCTAAGCTCTTGTTTTCGTTGTGGTTATTTGTTGCGGCGATTTGTGGCTTGTTTTCTGGGACCGACTGTTAATCCGTAGGTCCCTGGTTCGAGCCCAGGTCGAGGAGCCAACTTACACCACTATGAACCGTCGGTGTCGGGCTTCTAAGCAAGGCATCTTCTCTGTAGTCAACGATCACGCTGGCATTGCTCACGCTGATCGTCTGCACAAAAGTCCCCAGCAACGCCCGTAGTTGCTTCGGGTCTGGGCAGGCCCGTATCACCCGATGAATCGTCTCCACTGCCAGATGCGGGTCAACGTCCACCAGGCGGTAATCTGGGGCTTGGCGCGTTTCCAGGTCGCTCAGTGCACCGGTCAGTGTGTCCACAGTTGTCCGGTACCGTCCAAGGCGCTCCATCAGGTCCGCCAAGTTAGGGGTTTTTGGGCCAAGTGTTTCGATGGTCTGAAAAATCGTCTCGCGCTTGTCTTCGGCTTCGCGCAATTCCTTCACCAGCGCCTTGCGCCGCAGCGCCCGCTCTTCAGCCCAATGGCCGGCGTTGGCCTTGATGTCGTCCACCACCTTTTGCACCACGGTCGTGGTCAGCACCTTGTCCAGGATCTCGTCCACCATCCACACATCAAACGCCTCGGCCTTCACCGGCTTGAGGCAACAGCGCATCTTGCCGTTTTTGTGCGCCAGACAGGCGTAATAGTTGTAAATCTTCTTGCCGCGCCCGGTGCCGTTGCGGATCTGGAGCTGTTCGCCGCAAATGCCGCACTTCAGCAGGCCCGTGAAGGCAAAACAGCTCTTGGGCGTGCCGCCAATTTCGTGGGGAACTCGGTCTTTCATCATGGCTTGCACCTTTTCAAAATCGTCTTTGGAAACTATCGCCGGATGGCTGGCCACCCGCACCACTTCGCCCGCATCTTTGGCCTCGCGGGTCTTGTTCTTGATCTGATTAAACAGCCGTTCGCCCATGTACGAGGGGTTTTTCAGGATGATGGAAACCGAGTTTTTCCCCCATGCCTTGCCATTGCGCAGCAGCCCGGCCGCATTCATGCGCAGCGCCACAGCCTGCGCGCCCAGGCCCTCATTCAGGGCCAGTGCATACATCATGCGTACGATGGCCGAATCATCCTCATGCACGGCCAACTTCGAGCGCTTGCCAACCCGCTCGATCCGGTACCCAAACGGGGCCCGGCCACCCACAAAAAACCCATCCCGCGAAGCGGTGATCATCGACCGCAACGTGTCGCGCGCCACATTTCGGCTGTAAATCTCGTCCATCATGCCGGTCATCACGCCCAGCATCCACCCCGCGTCGGTGTCAAGGTCGATGTCCTGGTGCACATAGGCCGCTTTGGTGCCCCATTCCAGCAACTGTTTGGCGTTTTTCAGGGCCTCTTCCAGGTTGCGCCCGAAGCGCGACGTGCTCCAGCACACAAAGTGGCTCACTTTATGCGCCGCGCAGTACGCCAGCGCCGCCTGAAAGCCGGGGCGCTTGTCGCTGCGCCCGCTCACGCCGTCATCCCTGAAAACCTCGACCACCTCGGTGCCCAGCGCCTGCGCCTTCACCCGGCATTGCTCAATCTGGCTCTCCATCGACACCCCATCATCCGCCTGACGCTGGGTGCTAACACGGGCATAGATGACGGCGCGCTTCATTCCTGAAATTTACCCCGGCCAGGGGCCATCAAACGCCATATGTGACGATCACTGACTTTTTCACCCAGATCGCGCTGGACCGCGCGCGAGATCTCAGGCTGGCTCATACCCATAGCGGCCATGGCCTCAATAAACCGGTTGCGCTGGTACCGCTTGTACGCAGCCAGGCGCTGCATGCGCAGCTGCAGGCCCGATTCGTTGTCGGTCCAGGTCTCATGCGCCGCGTCCAGGATGCGCCACATCGCCATGAAGTTCTCGAACCCAATCGCGTGCGCCACCTGCAGCATCACCCGAGACACGCCCATGGCATCGAGTTCGTCAAGCATGGCAGCCTCGCGCGCGTCGAATTGCCGCACCGCTGAATCGGCCATTGGCAAAATTTTGCGAAATTTTGCGAAATTTTTTTTAGCCCCGTTGGCGACTTCTGAAGGGGTGCATCCAGAGAGGTACCCACCCCCCCGGGCGGGGCCGGGCGTGCAGGCCTGCCGACCCTCCACCCCAGGCAAGTCAGCCTGCAACCACCCTTGTGCAGCCGTGCCACTGCGCCTATGCCCCATGAAAGCCCCCTGTCTGCCCAATGACAGCCCCGTCATTGACTGCGCTTTCCTGCAGCACACGCAGTACCCCCGTTACGAGTTTGCCCGATATTGCTCCTATTTGGGGAGCGGGCCTATTTCCCCTCGTTCCCGCCGAGGGCTCAAAGACAGGCGCAGCCCCAGAATGGGCTTTGTGTATCAGTCGAGGGATGTTGGGCATCTAGGGTCATCCTTAGGCCATCCTGCATCCATATCATCAGCATAAAATTTCCAGTCTTGTTAGGGCCTGCCCCGACGCGTCAGAAATGGATTCAAAACATGAACGCCAACGACAAAATTATCCTCGAGCAGATTATTGAGCAGGAGCACGCGGAACGCGCAGCGTCCTCACCGAAGTCGGAGTTCTTCGAGATCTTCGTGGCTGAGCAAGTTCTGAAGGACTATGACCTCGGGTACGACGAGATCGAATCTGGAATAGTAGGTGGTGGCAATGATGGTGGCATCGACTCGATTTACGTTCTAGTCAACGGAGAGTTGGCGCAGGAAGACTTTGACATTTCCCCCCTCAAAAAGGGAGTCGTCATCGAGACGGTGATCATCCAGGCCAAGCTATCGGACGGATTTGGCGAGACGGCCGTCGAAAAGCTAACTGCAGCCACCGAGGATATGTTCAACCTCGGCAATGATCTCGGATCGATGAAAGCCGTGTTCAATGACGGTGTGCGGTCGTCCGTCGCAAATTTCCGCCGCATTTACGCCGGGTTGGCTTCGAAGTTTCCCGTTCTCCGCTTCCGATACACCTATGCGACCAAAGGGGCCTCCCCGCATCCCAACGTCCGGCGTAAAGCCGAAATCCTCGGAGAAAGACTGAAGGCGCTTTTCTCCCATGCAGATTTCTCGTTCGACTTCATCGGCGCGACAGAACTACTCGCCCAGGCGAGGCGTGAGCCTCCGGCCGCCCACAACCTGATCCTTTCGGAGAACCCCATCAGTTCTTCTGGAGACGTGGGTTACGTGGCCCTTGTGAAGCTCCGAGACTTCGACGCATTCATCAAGGACAGCGCTGGAAAGTTGCGGCGTAACCTATTTGAAGCGAACGTGCGCGACTACCAGGGATCGACCGCGGTGAATGACGAGATAGGGGCGTCTCTTAAGGCCAAGGACAACGAAGATTTCTGGTGGCTCAACAACGGGGTGACCATCGTTGCGGCGAAAGCGACTGTCAGCGCCAAGACTCTCACGCTGGAGGATCCGCAGATCGTCAACGGGCTGCAAACCTCGAACGAGATACACCACTATTTCAGAGACTCGAACACGGCCGGCGACGAACGGAACCTGCTCGTGCGGGTCATCGTCCCCACTAAGCCCGGGAGCCGCGATCGGGTCATCAAGGCCACCAATAGCCAGACCAGCATACCGCTGGCATCGCTGCGGGCGACCGACAAGATACATCGCGACATCGAGGAACACCTCCGTCCTTACGGCCTGTACTACGACAGGAGGAAAAACCTGCACAAGAACGCGGGAAGGCCGCTCGACCAGATAGTTGGCATTCCGCTCATGGCACAGGCGGTAATGTCGATCCTTCTGCAGAGGCCCGACGACGCCCGAGCTAGGCCGTCGTCTCTACTCAAGAAAGATGATGACTACTTGATGGTCTTCTCCACTTCGACCCCAATTGGCGCATATCGGGTGTGTGCAACCATCGTGAGAAAGGTAGACGCCTTCATGCGCTCGGGCGCCACGCTGGACTCACGGGAGAGGAACAACGTCCTGTTCTACGTTGCGATGCGCGTGGCCGCCATCGCCACGGGACATAGGGTACCAAATGCAGCCCAGGTGGCCACCATCAATCCTGCATCGGTTGATGATGACATCATCCGGGAAAGTCTTGCCGTGGTGACGATGATTTACGACGGCATGGGCGGAGGAGACCAGGTAGCAAAGGGTAGCCAGTTGGTCGGCGCCCTTAAGTCCGAAATCGAGACCGCGATTCCATAGAGGGGAATCCCGCCTTCCGTCTTGCCTTCAAGCACGGCATCCTAGGTATCGTGACCGATAGCCGGTAGATTTTGGTTAATCCGACATTCATCGGCACGTGAAACAACCACATAATCACCCCCATTTGGGGGATAAGACCCGTCAAACCGAAGTTATTTCTTCCAGTTTCTTGCGCAGCAACTTGGTCACCGCAAACGGCACGCTGCCATCTGGGTAGATCAGTTGCAGTCCTTGCGCTTGCCTGAAGTAGCCCATGACGTGGGGCAGGCTGTGGCCGGTAAGGTCGGCCAGCGCTGAAAAATCCACTTTCACGCAGGACCACAACGAGGCCATGTCGTTGTCCAAAGGCCATTCGTTATCAAGGTGCACCAGTTGCGGCCCCCAGCTCAGCACGTAGCGGCGCAGCGCCTTGTCGTCCAGCACAATCAGTGCGCGGTAGGGCTCAAAATTTTCCTTGTGGATTTCGAGCGCGGCTTCAAAGTAGCTCATGGATGGTTACATTCGAGCCGCATTGCGCGGATGCTGTCAGGCTGCGAGACGGGCCGGAACCTGACTGGTAATCTCGTTCGGCCGCATGGACAGCAGGCCTACGGTGTTTCCCGCATCGTCAAGAAACTCGATCTCGTAGGCGTGGTACGGCTTGAAATATTCGTCCACGATAACGCCCTTTGCACCCGCGCCAAGTCCCAATGCCGGGACCGGCACTGTGGTTTTGATTGTCTGGAACATATCAAACATTTTTGTTCCTCCTGGTGTCAATGAATGCGGTTGTCAAATCTGGAATCTCGCTACCAGGTCTGTAAATCCAGCCGGTGGTTACCACGGCCGAGCCTTTGGGTCCGGTGACCGGGACAAGTGCAGTGTAGCGTTGCCCATGGGCATCCTGCAAGGCCTTCACACCTGGCACAAAGGCAACCCCAGCTAACAGCTTTTGCCGCAACTCTTCAAAATTGCTCTTGTTGTACCCAAGCACAGACTCAAAAACCACAGCTTTGTTCCGTCCGCTTTCGCTCGTCATGTCGAGTGAGTACTTCAACAGCTTCTCTGGCCGAAGAGTGGCTTTTTCAAAGTTTTGAAGCGCGTCAGAATGTGATTGCATGGGCTTGGATGCTACCGCAGCCGCCTGCCGATCCAGACGTGTTTCAACTGCCTTGAGCGTGCTGCGAATCGACCCCTGACCCAGCAAACCCTGGTCAAAATACGTGGCCTTAGTCTTGCCCAGCACACCGTCACGCACATCCGCAGGCAAGCGGGCCATGGCCTGCATGGGGGTTTCCTTGCCCGCCTTGTCAGCCGCCGTGACCTCATCCGCAAACACCATCTCCACAAAGCTCAGCGTGTTCGGGTGCGCTGGCCACGGGCAACGCTTGGCATCGGGGTACACACCCCGGCCCAGGCCATACAGGTTCTGGCTGGCCAACAGGTCGCAAATGTCTGCCTTGGGGTGCCGTGGGCTCAGCAGAAACCTGAACCCCACAAACCCCGGCGTTTTCTCAGCGCCCGCCATGTAAGCCGTGCCATGCGCCCGGTTGATCTCGGTCCTGAAAACCCGGTCAGCCTTCCACACCTCGCCACCGTCGCCGGTCAGCACATCAGCCTGGCGCACCAGCGCCCCCGCTTTGCCACCGGCCATCCGCGCCCGCACGTCCAGCGGCACCGCCTCGCCGCTGTACATAAACTGGGCGCTGGCCTTGCTGGCATCCCACCCGGCCACCACAGCCCGGCCAATGGAGCGGGTCAGCGCCTCTTTGGCCCCTTGGTCCAGCCGCCAAACGCGGTCGCTCAGCTTCAGCCCGTCAGCCGCGGTAAAGCTCTGCACAAAGGTCACCGCTTCCTGGCTCACCGTCATGGCTGCGGCACTGGTCAGAGCCGCTTGGGCCACGCGGCCTGTGGCAGCCACACCGGGCAGGGTGTACGGCCGCACACCCAGGTCAGCGGCCTCGTTCAGCTTGTCCGCCAGCAGGGCATCACGGCGCTGGCCCAGCGCGTCCACGATGTCTTCAATCTGGCGCAGCAGGTCTTTCAACGCCGCTTGCGGCACCATGTCATTGGCATCCACCCGCGCCCGGATCGCTGCTTGCACCTCCAGGATGGCATCGCTGTAAATCTCCATCAGCGCATCCACGTTCTGCCCGTCAAGCTGCTGCATGGCGTTGCGCGCCTGGTGGCTAGCCCGCTTGATGGCGGCACGGGTGGCAGCGGTGTTCATGGCTCAACGCCCACGGCCACCACCGGGTGCACCTCGCCATAAACCCACAGCGCCACCGTGCCGCCTTCGGCCAGGACGGCCAAGTCCGCGGCGTCAGGCTTCCAGAACGAGACCATGGCGGGCTTGCCTTCCATCTGCACGCGGGTGATCGGCAGCGCCCCGCACGGCAGCTCTTTCTGGTCCCACCCGGGCGGCGCGCCAAGCACATGATTGTTGGATGGGTGTTGCGTGTAACGCATGTCAGTCCTTCACAAAGTGATCAGCCACCTTGTCCGGGTACCAGGCCCGCGCGGCACTGCCGTTGTAAGTCTTTGGGCAGGCCTCGATGTCGTGCTCCTTGCTGCCGCAGTAGCTGCAGTGCAGGTGCATTCGCGCCGAACTGCCATTCGCGGTGTTCGGACACAACCTCACCGTGTGGGTGTCTTTGCCGCAATAAGTGCACCGCATAGGGGAAGGTCAGCCAGTTGCCCATCACCTCCACAATCACCAGTGCACTTTTTGAGGCCTCGGGTGTTTCGCCGTGGCCGGTGTGGTCATACCCCAGGCCAATCAGGCCCCGGCGCTTGTAACGCTGGCCTGGCAGGGGTTCGGCCCGCTCCAGCCCGGCTTCAAGACCAAGGGCGCAAGCGCGGCGAATGTGCTCTTCCCAGATCCAGTTACGCGCCTTGATGTTCTTGCACAGGAACTGGCGTATGTATTCCTCGGGGCTCTGCTGCAGCTGCATGCTCTTGGCCCAGTCGGCATCCACCATGCCCATTTGCACGCCCAGGTGCACATTCACCGCCGGTAGCGCGTGGTATTCGCCGGTGTCAATCAGCCGCTGCAGCACGTCCGCGCCCTTGAACACCCCGCTGATGCGGATCGACGGCTTGAACTTTTTCTCGCGCGTGTCAACGCCCAGCCGCCGCGCCGCACCCAGCATGGGCAAAAAACGACTCAGCAGCCGGTCTTGTGGCATGTCGTCGGTCTCTTCCAGGCTGGCAATGGTGATGCTGTCACCGTCAATCTGACTCATGATGCCGTAGGCACTCGATTTGCTCAAATTGACAAATTGGTAACCCGTGTC
>JAIFMA010000228.1 GCA_020048795.1 Rhodoferax sp. | reverse complement strand
CTCGTGCGCAATGCGGCGCAGTACCTCGGCTAGCACCGCCTCGCTGGCCGGGCCGTGAGTTTGGGCTTCTATGACACGACGCACCGCTTCGGTGTCTATTTGGGAATCAGGTGGTGCGGCACAGGTTGGTGCAGCTTCGTCCTGTGTCAACACAACGCCGAGTTCCTTGGCCAGGCTGCGCGCCTCGGCCGTCACAATCGCGTGCGGATCATGCAGGTGAATCAACTTGCCACCGGTTTTTGCCAGCGCCCGCACATCAGCAGCCACGATCAACTGTTTTTTGCTCATACTTCCTCCTCTTGCCTGGCAACGCACCGCTGCTGGCCGAGCAGATGACAACGTACACGTTCAATCGCCAGCGGCTCATTGCTGGCCACCGGAAAAATCTGCCCGGCAATACCCACCTCGCGCAGCAAAGCCGTCACGCGCACCAGATCGGCATCGGGCAAGTCCATCTTGGTGACGATGGCGTCAATGGTTTTGCCGGCGTACACCTCCAGCAGCCCGTAAGGCAGACGGCAGTCAAACACATCGGCCGGGTGCACATACACCAGTCGTTCCACGTCAGCGGCCATGGTGATCAGCGCGTGGTACATACGCGGGTGGCTGAAGTATTCACCTGGCGTGTCGATGCCACTGCTGCCTTCAAACTCCATCACCTGGGTTTTGCGCGCTTCTTCGTCCCGGCCAAACAGGTGGTTGAACAGCGTGGTCTTGCCCGCGCCGATTTCGCCAATCAGCATGAAACGCCCCACTTTTTGGTCCGTGCTCATGTGCGGGAGATCTCGCAGGTGGAATAGTTCATTTGCCGGCGCAAGGTGTTGATGACTTGTTGCAGCGCCTCGTCCACCGACGCGACCGAGCCACAAATCACCAGCGCGCCGCTGAACCGGTCGAGAAAACCGATCTCGACATTGGCGGCTTTGGTGGCGATGTCACCGGCAATCATGGCGGTTTCACCGGGTGTCAGGGTCATGATGCCAATGGCTTCAGCACCGGGCACACCAATTTTCTTGCACAACTCGGTGGTCGGGTTGGCAATGCAATGCGCGAGCGTGACCTGTTTGCCAGGCACAAACTCCTGGATGATTCTTTCTTTGGTCACAACTTGATTGGCATCCATCGGGCTAGGTTCGGGTTGAAAACAGGCGAGTGCGCAAACATGGCAACCCCTGCTTACCCGCATTTTGTGAACAGCAGTGAGTCAGGTGTTAGCAAAAATCGGCGTGATTTCAGAACGATAGAGACTGAGCAACCCATGGGGCCGGATCCACGCAGCGAAGCGAAGACGGCTCTGCCCTCGATTTTTGCGGATTGAGGTGAGATCACCAAATTTGATGGTCTGCTGGTCAAGTTCGGTGCGGGCGCTACGCCCCCGATGGAGCCACTGGCCGCGGCTTTTGCCCTGCCCAGACGCGCCGTCAGAGGCCCACTCGGGCACGTCCAACTGAGGAATCCAGGTTAAAAAAAGCTGTAGTGCAACTGCGCATGAATGGCCCGATCTTGCAGGCTGCTGCGGTCGGTGTTATCTGGAATGGTGTTGCGCAGCCGTCTGGCCACTGCCAGGTCAAAGTTCAATCTTTGCCAGCGCAAATGGATTGCCAAGCCGACAGACTCGAGGGTGTCGGTTGCCTCACCTTGGTTCCTGCCACTGCCGTAATCATAGAACGGGCTGAAGCGAACATGGAGTCCGTCGGACGCATCCTGGCGCAGTGGATACTCATATTCGAGGTTGAATACCGCGCCCTGGTCGCGGATCAGATGGTTCTCACGGAAGCCGCGCACGGTGTTGACACCGCCGATCGACAGGCCGTCCGACGGCAGTAGCCGGCCATTGGCATGTTGGTAGGTGCCGCGCAGGATCAGGCGTGCGCCGTCATGGCCGAGCAATTGGACAAACTGCGCCTGGCCGAGCCAGTAGCGATAGTCGCGGGCCGGCTGGACGACCGAGACTTTCGGTAGTCCGCCCAGGTCTTCGAGGTTGTTGTGGGCCGAGACAAAAGTCGAGCGCAAGGCCAGCACCCGGCTTTCGGTGCGATGCGTGTATTCTTGCCAAAATCGCCAGGTGTTGCTGCGTGTGATGCCGTCCGGCTCACCGGGGATGAAGGAAAAAGGCTCACCAAGCAGCCGGGTGCGGTTTTCCCGATCCTGGTAGTCCAGACCCAGGCTCAGCTTGTGTCGCAGCGATTCGTGCAAGACGTGGCCGATGCCAAGCGTCTTGCTGTCGGTGCGGTTGTCGATGTCGAGTTGGCGCAACGGTTCTTCAGTCACCGCCGACTGGCCGTTTTCATACTGGAACGCGACCGAGGTGCCGCTGGTGTTGACCGGCAGCCGCCAGTCCAGTCGCAGGCGTGATCCTGCCGCGTGCTGGGGGGTCGTCTGCAACTCGGCTTCGAGCACATCGCCATAACCGGTCAGATTGCGCACCCAACCCGACAGCTCAAGGCTGCGCTCACCAATCGAGGGGGGGCGGTAGTTGTTGTAGGCCAGCGCCAACTGATAAGGGCGGGCACGCTGGATGTCGATATCCAGCAGGGCCTGGCCGGACTGGGCTCCGGGGGAAAGGCGGGCGTTCATGCGCTCGAAGAGGGGGTCGTTGAGCAGCAGCGCAAAGCGTTCGCGCAGCCGGTCGATGTTGAACGGAGCGGCCAGATCGTCGATCAGGCGGTCGTTGACATAGCCCGCGTGCAGGCCACCCAGGCCATTGAGGCGTATGCGCTCAAGCTGACCCTCGACGATGCGGTAGGTCAGGGTGCCGTCCACCAGGGCATCGGGGTCGAGCAATGCGCCGGAGTTGATATAACCCAGGGCCAGATAGTGGTGGCTGATTTTTTGCCGCAGTTCCTCCAACTCGCCAACGCTGATGCGCTTGCCAACATAAGGGGTGGCCAGGCGCGCCAGTTCTTCGCTGGTGATGACGTGGTTGCCGGTGAAGACAATACGATCAACGCGGACCGGTGTGTGGTCGCGCTTGGTTGGTGTGGCAGGGGTCTCGGGCACCGGGGGCAAGGTGAAATCGCCCTTGCGCGATTCTTGCTGGGGCTGAATGCGGCGCAGTTGCGCCGCTTCGTCGGCGCACCAGGCAAAACCTGGCAGCATCAGCATGACGGCCAGCCAGCCGGGCCACAGAAAGCGGACAGTTGCGTTGGAAATTCTCATGGTTCAGAGACAGCCTGCGCGGGGGGCCAGAAGCGACAGGGGGCGTTGCCGCGATGGGGGCAGCGCCGACGCTGGGACGGGCGCGTCGATGCCGAGCAGATTGCGCGCGGCGGGCGCAAAGCCTCCGCGACCAACCTGCACCAGCGAACTGCCAACACTGGGCTGGCAAGGGCTGCGCCCGAGACCGCCGATCTCGATCAAGCTGGTGTTGAGGCCGACCAGGCTGCCGGAAATGTCCAGCGCCGGGCTGCTGATGTTGATCGCACCGTTGATGCCAGTGGGAGCGGCCGCCTGGATGACATTGAAGTTTGCCAGTCCGGACTGGAACTCGTAGGGCGTCTGGCCGCCGACGAACAGGATGTTGCCGCTGGGCAGCAAGGATCCCACATTGATGTTGATGTTGCCGCCCGAAGCATTCGGTACTGCGGTATTGGCCTGGATGAAGCCCCGGTCAATGGCCAGCGCGCCTGCGCCAAGGGCGATGTCGCCGCCGTCGCCGCTCCCGCTTTGGCCGAGCACCGAGGTGGTGATCACCGAGTTGCGCAGCAACAGGGCACCTGATCGGGCCGCAGCACCGCCATCCAGGCTGACGTTGCCACCGCTGCCAGAGTAGCTGGTGGTGGTGACGGCGCTATCGGCAAACCTGGCCGATTCGCCGACGTGCAGGGCGATGTTGCCAGCTCCGTAAATGCCGGTGCTGCTCGATTCGATGCGGGCCGTCTCATTCAGGCTCAGGCGTTGTGTCGTGATCTCGATGCCGCCCGAGCTTGCGTCCTCCGAATTGCTGGTGGTGATCAGTCCGTTGCGCAGGCTGATCACTGGCGCCCTCAGCACGATGCGACCGGCCGCAGCCTCGTTGGCACCCTGGGCGATGATCTTGCCACCGTCGAGAACGATCGATTCGCGCGCATTGACGGCAATGTAGCCGCCGCTCGCGGTGTGGCCAAACTCGATCGATGCCAGCCGCCCGCCCTTGACCAGGTCCAGACGATCCACCGCGATGTCGATGCGGCCAGCCTCTGATTCGCCAAAGCGCCCGGTGCCGGTGTTGATGACAGCCTGATCGGCGACATAAAGCCAGGGCGTGGCAATATCGATGCGGCCCGCATCGTTGCCGCTGCGGGAGCCGCTGGCGATGCTGCTGCTGCGATAGTTGCTGCTGCCTTCGACCTTGACGAACTCGGTAGCCCGGATGACGATGGTGCCGCCCCGGCCCAACGTGCCCGAGTGGCCAAGTGCATTGCTGCTGATGTGCCCGCCGCTTTGCAGCGTCAGGCGATCCGTTTCGAGGGCGATGTAGCCGGGTGAGTTCTGATACCAGTTTTCGGCGCGGATGGCTCCGGCCTCGGTGATCGTGATCTGCGGCGAGCGCACCAGCACCTCGGTGGCATGACCGATGATGCCGGTAGACACCGTGTCAGAACCCGGTGAGGAGTTCGGCGCTTCGTTCTTGCCGCGGATGGTGACGCTGTTGCTGGCATCGATGGTGACCTCTCCGCCGGGCGTGTGCAGGCCGAAGGAGTAGATCTTGCCGCCGTTGACCAGCAACAGGTCTTTGGCCGCAATGGTGATCTTGGCGGTAGCACTGTTCGATTCGGCATAGCCGGAGACCATGCCGTCGTCGTAGAGGCGGATCAGTGGGGCAGCGAGGGCGACCTGGCCAGGCTGTATATCGCTCTTGGTGGTCTGGACGGCGATGCTGCTGCGCTCCCCGGCATCGTTGCGGCGACCGATCTCGATGGACTCTAATGCCGTGATGTTCACCTTGCCAGCCTGCCCGGTGGACTGGGAGTTGGCAAAGATGCTGCCACCATCGACCAGTGAAACTTTGCCACCCGAGAGGTCCACCACGCCGGCTCGCCCGCTACTCAGTGCAGTGACATCGATGCTGGCATTGGCAAGGGTGAGCACCGGGCTGGTGATGGTGATGTTGCCGGCTGCGCCGCCAGTCCGGCTGAACGCCGTCAGGGTGGCACCGCCACGCAGCGTGAAACTGTCGCTGGCCGTGATGTCAAGGGTCGCTGCATCGTTGTCCTGATTCAAGGTTGAGCCGAAGATGCCGGTGCTGTAAGGCTCCGCGCCGCTACCGTCCAGCACAACATCGCCGGCGCTGACCTTGATCGAGCCAGTGCGGTCGCAACACGCGCTGCTGACGGTAAGCAGACCGCCGTTGCTGACGCGCAGGGAGCCGTGACCGGCAGGCAATTCGCCCGCAAAGGGTACTTCGACCGCTTGTGCGCCCATGGCACCCAGGCGCAGCCGACCGCCGTCCGACTTGACCCGTGCCGCATCGATCGAGATGTCTCCCGCCACCAGGCTGATATCCCGGCCTTCAGAGGCCCATAGGTCGGAGCCCGCGGCAAGCGAGATCGGTGTGCGGTGCTCGCCGACGAAGCCGAAGGCCTCCGGCGGGTGGGACGAAAACGTGCTGGACTTGCCTGGGTCGGCGTGGAAGCGGCCATCGGGAAAGCCGATGTAGTCGGCGCTGCCAACATGGAAGGCCCCGGGCACATCGATCATGGCACCAGCGCCAAACATCACGCCAGCCGGGTTGATGAAGTAGAAGTTGGGCACCCCGGCGGCCGCACGCAGGACGAGTGTGCCGTTGATCGTCGATGGCACACCACCGGTGACACGGCTGATCACATGGTTGATCGTCGGCGTGGTTGTGGTGAACAGGGCATATTCACCCAAGCCCAGGTTAAAGGTCTGGAAGCTGTGAAACAGGTTGCCGCCCGCCAGTTTGCCGAGGCTTTCGGTGATTTTGTAGCTTGGCCCGTTCAGGGTTTGGGCTGGGCGACCGAGGCTGGTGTCAGTGATGATCTGCGCAGCACCGGCAAGCGGCATGCAGCCTGCCAGCAGCAACACGGCCCAGCGGCTGACCACGCGGAGACCCATGTCGGACCGTTTCAGGGACTTGTTCATTGCCAGTTTCCGATCAGAACAAAGGGGGCCCAGAAAAAAGGGTGTGCCGATTCGGACGAATGCAGCAAGCTGAGCTGAGCCTGGCGCAGTGCCTCGGTCTTGCTCTGGCGGGCCTTGCCGATACCGGTGTAGAAACGTTCCATGATGTTCTTGGCCGCATTGTCCTCGACTGGCCAGAGCGTGCCGAGCACGCTTTTGGCACGGGCCTTGATGGCCGCCCCGGACAGGCCCAGCGGCGAGCGGTCGTTACCTTCGGCGGTCTGGCAGGCCGACAGGCTCAGCAGTTCGATCGGGTTCCTGATGAGTGTCTCGGCGCGGAGCAGTGACTGTAGTCCGTTCATGGTCAGGATGTCGTCATGGGTCATGATGAAGCTGCTCTCGGCACTGCCGCTGAAGACACCATGGGAGGCGATATGCAGTATCTGGTAGCCGCCCGATTCGGTTTCGCTGCGCAAGCGACCGATACTGAAGTCGGCATTGAGAAGCTTGGGCCCGGTCAGGACCTTGGCCAGCGCTTCGATTTCGTCCTTCACTCCCGGCAGGGCGAGTTGGGCCTTTAGCCTTGCCAGCTGCTGCGGGCTGCGGCTGATTCCGGCTGGCCTGGCATCGCTGCGCCGGGTCGCTGCGCGGATGGCTCGGGTTGCCCGGGTGCTGGAAAGGCCCCGTGCCTCAACCGCCAATACGCTGGGATCGTCAGGTTCCAGGATTTGTGCCGCCATGGTGTCGCTGAGCCTCTCGACCACGGCACCCGGCTCCGACACGCCGGCCATCAGGGCAATGATCCGCTCACCGTCCGGTGGTGTCGAGTTGGTCATGCTCAGCCCGGTGGTCGTCGATACCGCGTATTTCTCGATGGCGAACTGTTGTCCGTCGAACAAGGCACCGAACGGCAGCAGGCGCAACACGCCGTCGGGCACAACAATCAGGGTGCTGATGTTGTTCCGGGCCAAAGCCTCTTCGACCGGTGCCAGCAGCCAGCGATGCAGTTGCTGCGCATCAGCCTTGAAGTCGTCGTCGCCGTTGCGCAGTGTGGTGGCAAACAAGGTAGCACTCTGACGGACCCGGTTGGGATCGACCTGCTGCACCCGTCGGACGATCTGCGTTGAAGTTTCCAGCAGCAGCTCGAGCCTGTCGGGCAGCAACAGCGGATAAAGCACCGCGGTACCGGGCGGTAGCCGGCGCACCGAGCCGCCTTGAACCGCCTCGACGGCGCAGCGATCACCCAGGAAATCCTGCATTTCGGTCTGTTTGATGAGCTCGATCGTTTCGAGAATGGTGCGCAACTGGTCTTGCACAGCCGCAGGCGGCTCAGTTTCCGTGCGCCGCAACATCAGGTCCACATAACCAAGATAGATCGGTTCGAGGGTGGCGCGGAACGACGAGCGGCCGTCCTCGTAGTCGATCGGGATGTCGGGACGCACCAGTTCGATCAGTTCCACGGCACGCAGATAGGCAGCCAGAGCGGCACTGTCCTGGCCAGCAGTGCGCAGCAGGCGCGCCTGACGCCATTCGAGATTGATCAGCAAATCAGTGTGGGCGCTGCGCCCCGGCGTGCGCCCGAGAGCCAGACCTTGTTGCGTCAGGTGCCGGGCCTCGTCGGCACGGCCCTGATCTTCGTAGAGTTGAGCGAGGGCATCGATCACTTCAAGCTGCAGGTGCAGGTTCTGCAAGCTGTCGGCCAAGCGCCTGGCCCTATCCAGATGCCGCCAGGCCAGCTCTGTCAGTTGCGTCTGGCGGGCGCTGTCACCCAGGTTGAGATGCTGGCGGGCGTACCGGGTGGACTCGCCCAGCGCCATCAGTGCGCCGGAGAGCGCACGCAGTTCGGTCGGGCGTTGTTCCTTGGGAAGGTAGCGCAAGCGGTTGAGGCGCACCAGCAAGCGCACTTCGTCCTGGTCAGGAGCCAGCGTGATCGCGGTGTGGTGGTAGGCTTCTGCCTTGGTCAGGTTTCGCTGCAGCAGGTAAAGGTTGCCGAGATGAAAGGCATAGCGGCTGCGGCGTTCATCGGTGAAGAAATCATGGGCCTGACGCAGGGCTTGCTCCGCTGGGTCGTATTGATGGGCCAGAAGCAGTACGATGCCCAGCTCGCCGACAGCCAGCCATCGGGTCTCGGCAGCAACCGCCTGGCGGCTGGCCGCCGTCAGGACATCGATGGCCTGGCGCAGCTCACCCTGGTCGCGCAGGGTGATAGCTTCACCCACGCGCTCCGGCCAATGGTTAGCAAGGTCTGGCGCTTCGCCTGCGACAGCCGACAGGCAGGCCAGCAGCATAACCAGCGCTGCCCAATGACGTAAAGCTGAACCCATGGCGCAGTTGCTCCTTGACGGACAGGAATTTCAACAGCACAAATCTTACTCCTTACGGGTTGTGGGTTGGCTTCAGTGAGATCGACCTGGAACGTCACCCGCCAGGAATTTGAACATCGTGTT
>JAIFMA010000203.1 GCA_020048795.1 Rhodoferax sp. | reverse complement strand
CCCCAGGCAGCCACCTGCGGGTCGGGTTTGACGCGTGGGTTGACCGGGTATTCCAGGTTGCCATCAGCGTAAAGGTTTTGCGCCTTCTCTGAGGACAGCCATTCGATCAGCTTCTGGGCACCGGCCGGGTTTTTGGCATGGCGCGTGACACCCGCGCCCGACACGTTGACATGCACCCCGGCGTCTTTGCCCGCCAGGTTCTGATTCGGCCAGTAGATGGCCAAGGGCAGTTTGGGGTCTTTTTCCATCAGGCGACCAAAATAGTAGGTATTGACCACCGTCACATCACACTGGCGGTTGGCCACGGCTTCCATGGCCTTGGTGTCATCGGGAAAAGGCGCAGTGGCCAGGTTGCTGACCCAGCCTTTGACGATGGCCTCGGTCTTGGGTTCGCCGTGCTCGGTGATCATCATCGCCACCAGACTCTGGTTGTAAACCTTTTTGGCGGTACGCAGGCACAGGCGGCCCTTCCATTTGGGGTCGGCCAGGTCTTCGTAGCTGCTCAGGTCAGCCGGTTTGAGTCTGGTGGTGTTGTAGACCAGCGTGCGGGCCCGCACCGACAGGCCAAACCAGGTGTTGCCAGGGTCGCGCAAGTGGGCCGGCACGTTGTCAGTCAGGGTTTTGGAGCTGATCGGGCGCAGCAGTTCTTGCTGGCCGGCTTGCCACAGGTTGCCCGCGTCGACCGTCAGCAGAATGTCGGCCGGGGTGTTCTGGCCTTCGGCCTTCAGGCGTTCCATCAGTGGGCCTTCGCCACCGGTGATGAACTTGATCTGCACCCCGGTTTCCTTGGTGTAGGTATCAAACAGCGGTTTGATGAGCTGCTCGTTGCGGGCCGAGTACACCACCACGTCCTGGGCGGTAGCCAGGCAAGGCAGCATGCTTGTAACAAGGAGAATGAACGTAAATGGATGGCTGGATTTCATATTGACTGGAGTTTTCAGGGTGATCAATGGATGCTCAATAGTAGCTTAAATGATAATAACTATCAACAACGGGCACTATGGGTGAAGGGGTCAGGTCTTGAAATATAGCATTCATTGATGAAAATCGTATTAAGCCCTTTGTCCATATGCTCTAGCTGCTCCTGATAAAATAGCATTTGATCTAATGCATTATGGTCACTGCTCTGTAAAACTGGCTAAGCTGAACCAATTGGAAAATTGAATGGGAGTTCTGTCTTGAGAGTTGACAAGTGAGGTTGAAAGCCATCACTGACGGCACCTGAGAACAACACCACAAAGCCCTGCAGCCTGACCACCAGGTTGCGTCTAACGCCCCGTCAACTGCGCCTGGTCGATGTGCTTGCCGGGGCGTAGTCTGAAGCCGGGATTCAGCCGGCGTTACAAGGTATCTTGGCTTCAAGCCCTCGTAAAATAAGCGCTAAACGCTATCTAATCAGGAGTATCGCCACTATGTCGTGCTGCGCTGAAGTGCTTGCTGAGCTAGCCTCACAAGGCGCGCGCCAGCACCAGCTTGTTCAATCAGTGGCAAACTGAATTGGGTCATTTCGTGGATATACACGTCGGCCATGGCCAGTACTTCGGGTGCCAAGGGGAACTCTGGCCCCGGGGCGGCGATGATGCCCATGCCAGCGGCTTTGAGTGATTTGATGCCGTTGCCCGAATCCTCCACGCCAACGGCGTTCTCGGGCTTGACACCCAGTTTAGCCAGCACATGCCAATAAATGTCTGGTGCGGGTTTGCCATGTTCTACATCGTCGCCGTACATGGTGGCCTGAAACACCTGGTCCAGACCGGTGACCCGCAATACGTATTGCGCCAGTTCATTCGGTGAACCCGATGCCAGTGCCACCTTGTAGCGCGATGCCGCCAGATGCACGGCCTGAATAGCGCCTTCACGTTCGGGCAGGTGCTCTGCGTATTTGGCGCGCATCCGGCCAATGATTTCTCGCGCCACCCCGGTCTCATCCATGCCCAGCCGGGCGCGCAGTTGCAGGCGCTCCACCATGATGCGTGCCCACATGGCGGTGCTACAGCCCATGGTTGACGCCTGGTCAGCGGCACCCCAGGTCAAACCGATGTCGGCGGCAAACTCTTCGCGCACCTGGCACCACAGTACCTCTGAATCAATCAGCACGCCGTCCATGTCGAAAATGACAGCCTCAATGCTTCTCATGGGCTCACCCCTGGCAAAGACAAGCCACTCACACGCAAAAACTGCGGCAAATCACTCAAGTCCTTGAACACCGCTTGTGCCCCCGAAAAATCGTCGTGACGAGTGAAGTGATTGAGGGTGATGAACGTTCTGATGCCGGCCGCCAGGCTGGCGCGCAGGCCGTTTTTTGAATCTTCCAGGGCGATGCACTCGCTGGCCGTCACGCCCAAGGTCTGCATCACCCACAAATAAATATCAGGGGCGGGTTTTTTGTTCGCCACCATATCGCCACAGCCAACTGCAGAAAACATTTTTTGCCAGTCTTTCTCAAGACCGAGCTCCAGCAGGGCGGCAACGTTTTCTGGTGCCGTGGTGGTGGCAATCGCCAATTGCAGACCGGCATGGTGGGCTGCATAAATCAGTTGCCGGATACCTGGGCGCAGTGGTATCTGGCCCGCGCGCACCATGGTGGTGTAATGCCGCGTCTTGACAGCATGCAGCTTTTTGACAAAGCCATCAAAGTCTGCGGGCTGGACAAAGTCACACGGGAAGTTGTTGACAAAATAGCGGATGCGCTCTTTGCCGCCGGTCACGGCCAGCAGCTTGTCATACAGGTCCAAATCCCAATGCCAGCTTAACCCGGTGTCCGCGAAGGCCTTGTTGAACGCTTGCCGGTGACCGTCCTCGGTGTCAGCCAGTGTGCCGTCAACATCAAAAATAATGGCCTTGCTGTGCATGTTAAGTGTCTCCTTGGGCAGCGATTATCACCAACTGCAAGGTGCCACAGCCATGAATCATGGCGACTTGTGACTGACAGCGAGGACGAACTCAAATTTTTCAAGAAAGTTCAAATAAACATCAAATTGATCTTGATTTGCATCGCAAATAATCATATTATTATCGCCGTGAGACCAAAATGATCGAATTGAATGTTTTAAATCGGAGCAGCACATGGCAAAAGTAGATGAAGTCACCAAAGAGTCCTGGGTTTTGAGCACCTTCCCGCAATGGGGCACCTGGCTCAATGAAGAAATCGAACGTGAAGTGGTTGCACCCGGAACCTTTGCGATGTGGTGGCTGGCCTGCACCGGCATCTGGGTCAAGACCGAAGGCAACACCAACATTTGTATCGATCTGTGGTGCGGCACCGGCAAACGCAGCATGAAGAACCCGCTGATGGATCCGCACCACCAGATGGCGCGCATGACGGGTTGCGTTAAGCTGCAGCGCAACCTGCGCGTATCACCCTTTGTGATCGACCCGTTTGCCATCCGTCAGGTGGATGCCGTGCTCTCGACCCACACGCACAATGACCACATCGACATTAATGTCGCCGCGGCGGTGCTCAAGAACTGCCCGAGCACGGTACCCTTCATTGGCCCGCAGTCCAGCACCGATGTGTGGTTGAAGTGGGGCGTGCCACGCGAGCGCATCACCACCGTGCGCCCGGGTGACGTGGTCAAGGTCGGCGATGTCGAGATCGTCGTACTTGAAGCGTTTGACCGTACCATGGCACTGACCATTCCGGCCGGCCAGACGGCTAAAGACAAAATGCCACCGGACATGGATGACGTGGCGGTGAACTACCTGGTCAAGACACCCGGCGGCAGCCTGTATCACAGCGGCGATTCGCATTACGCCAACGGTTATGCCAAACACGGCAACGAACACAAGATCGACGTGGCGCTGGGCTCGTATGGCGAGAACCCGCGTGGTGTTACCGACAAAATGACATCGTCGGACATCTTGCGCATGGCCGAGTCGCTGAACTGCAAGGTGGTCATTGCCTATCACCACGACATCTGGTCCAACTTCATGGCCGACCCGATGGAGATCACCATGTTGTGGAACATGAAGAAAGACCGCCTGAAATACCGCTTCAAGCCCTACATCTGGCAGGTCGGCGGCAAGTTTGTGTTTCCAGACAACAAGGATGACATGGAATACCACTACGAGCGTGGTTTTGATGATGTATTCACCAAGGAAACGGATCTGCCGTTCCCCTCGTTCCTATAAAACTGCCTCAATGGTTTGATACGGCTCAGTGTGCAACGGGTGGCATGTGCGGACAGGAGACACCATGAAATCGAAAGAAATTGGACTGCAACTCAAGGGCGTGGGCAAGTGCTTTGGCCCGGTTCGGGTGGTACAGGATCTGGACCTGGAGGTTGTGCAGGGTGAATTCGTGGTGCTGCTGGGTGAGTCAGGTTGTGGGAAATCAACCACGTTGCGCATGATTGCCGGGCTCGATGAGGTCAGCGAGGGGCGGATTTTCATCAAGGGAAGGGATGTCACCGAGGTGGCCCCCACGGCCCGCGACATCGCCATGGTGTTTCAGAACTACGCCTTGTACCCGCACATGGACGTGGCGCAAAACATGAGTTTTGCGCTGCAGTTGGCCGGCGTTAACCAGGCCGACATCACCCGCCGGGTGAACGAAGCAGCGACCATACTGAACATTGGCCATTTGCTGCAGCGCAAGCCCAAAGAGCTTTCGGGTGGGCAGCGTCAACGGGTTGCCATTGGCCGCTGCATCGTGCGCGAGCCCTCGTTGTTTTTATTTGACGAACCTTTGTCCAACCTGGATGCCAAGTTGCGCGCCCACATGCGCACCGAATTGGCGCTGTTGCACGAACGTCTGGGCAAAACCACCATTTATGTCACCCATGATCAGGTTGAGGCCATGACCTTGGCTTCGCGCATTGTCATTTTTGACAAAGGGCGCATTCAGCAGGTGGGCACCCCCTGCGAGGTATTCAACCAACCGGCCAACCTGTTTGTGGCCGGCTTTATTGGCATGCCCAGCATGAATTTGCTCGAAGGTGTGGTGCAGTCTATGGCGGGCAATCTGGTGCTCAACGGGCCTGGCTTTGCCTTTCCGGTATCGGGCTCTATCGAGCAAGGCAAGCCACTGATGGCTGGTGTTCGGCCGCAGACACTGAGACTGGCCAATGGCCCGGGCATGCTGCAATTGCAGATTGACGTGGTCGAGTATCTGGGCATGGAGTCCCTCCTGGTGGGCAAGCTGGTTGGCGCCCCTGACGGGCGTGTGACGGCCGTGGTGCCAGGCCAAAGAGCCGATTTGCTGCGCCAGACCGTCAACCTGGAGATGGACCCAGCGGCTTTGCACCTGTTTGACAAGGCCAGCGGCGAAAGAATTCGAGTTTGATGTTTTTATAACTTTTGGAGCCAAAGATGAAAAGAAGAACCCTTATTCAGTCCACAGGTGCCAGCGCCTTGAGTCTCCTTGGCGTCGGTTTGCCACTGGTTGGGCGGGCGCAAGATCGCTTTGCCAAGTACAAGGGGCAAACGGTGGTGATGAGTATCCCGGCGCATCCGCATTACGATGCCATGGTCAAGCTGCTGCCCGAGTTCACCAAGCAGACCGGCATCAAGGTCGAGGTGGACAAGCTGGCCATGGCGCGCATGAAAGACAAGCAGTTGCTTGAAATGGCCAAACCCTCTGGCGACTACGATCTGGCCTGTTATGTGGTGATGTGGAAAGGTGAATACGTCAAGAAGAACCTGATCCGTGAGCTTGATCCGTTTTTCAAGAACGCCGCACTGGTGGACCCCGACTATGACTTCAAGGATCTGGTGCCTCGCTACGTTGAAAACATCGGTTTGGTCGGTGGCCCCAAGGGTTACCTGGCTGGTCCCGGGGCGAAGCTGTATGGGTTGCCATACGGTGCTGAAACCTCAATCCTGGCCTACCGTCGCGACGTCTTCGCCAAGCTCAATCTGAAAGCTCCCGAGACTTACACCGATCTGGAAAAATTGCTACCGATCCTGAAAGAAAAGTCTGGCATGGGCGCGCTGACATCACGCGGTCAAGCGGGGCATCAGTGTGTGCACGCCTGGTTGCTGCACCTCAACCCGCTCGGTGGCAAGGTGTTTGACGACAAGTGGCAGCCGCGTTTTAACGATGCCGTCGGTGTCAAGGCACTGCAGATGCTGAAACTGATTTCCGATACCGGTCCGGTGGGCATTCCCGGCTACGGACAAGGCGAAATGATCACCTCGTTCCTGCAAGGCCAGGCCGCCATGTATCTGGACTCATCCTTGATTTTTGGCCAGGTCAACGACCCGGCCAAATCCAAGATTGGCGGGCAAGTCAGTTATGTGGTGCACCCCAAAGGCGTACGCCATTCGTCACAGTCTGGCGGTCTGGGTCTGGCCATTCCGAAAAATGCCAAGAACGCCGACGCGGCATTCCTGTTGTTGCAGTGGCTGACGAGCAAAGCGCAGGACAAGGCGGTGGCCAAGGTTGGCGGTGTGCCCACGCGCAACTCGACCCTGTCGGACCTCGACATGGTGAAGCAGTACCCGGAATACATCACCTTGCGTCAGCAACTGGAGTACTCTGACCCCGACTGGCGCCCCATCATTGCCGAATGGGATGAGATCAACATCCAGGCATTGGGTGTGGCGGTGTCTGAGGCACTGACGGGCAAAAAGACGCCACAGGATGCGCTCAACGGCATGGTGCCCAAAGTCACCGAGATCATGAAACGCGGAGGCTATCTCAAGGCCTGAGTTTTCATTGCTATCACAACAATAGCTGTCTGCGCTTATAAATCAAGGGCGGGCAGCCTATTTTGTATTGGAGTTTGCATGCGCACGCCTTCTTGGGTTCCTGTGGTCTATCTTGGACCGGCGGTGGTTGTGATGGCCGTTGCCTGCCTTTATCCCTTGCTGTCCGCCCTTCAGTTGGGCTTTTATGACTGGAGCATGGGAACGCCCTGGAGCGAGGCCAAATGGGTCGGGACGGACGCTTTTTTGGCGGCCTTCCAGGACCCTGCGGTGTGGCGATCGCTGACGACCACCCTGATGTTCGCTGCGGTCTGTGTCGTGG
Source organism: Rhodoferax sp. (assembly GCA_020048795.1). Classification (GTDB taxonomy): domain Bacteria; phylum Pseudomonadota; class Gammaproteobacteria; order Burkholderiales; family Burkholderiaceae_C; genus Rhodoferax. The sequence goes on along the minus strand of JAIFMA010000203.1, from coordinate 2,251 downwards.
CTGAAATGGCACTGGGCATTGCACTGGCGCTGGCGCTCGAAGGTGATGTGCGTGGCATGGCATTTTTCCGAACCCTGTTCATCCTGCCCATGATGATTGCCCCGATTGCGGTGGGACTGACCTGGCGTTATCTATTTGATGCGCAGTTTGGACTGCTTAATGCCTTGCTGGGTGTCATGGGTGCAGCACCTGTGGGCTGGCTGGCGCAGGAAAATACGGCCTTCATCGCGATCATCATTGCCGATATCTGGCAATGGACGCCCTTTGTTTTCATCATGATGATTGCGGCATTGGCCAATGTGGACAACTCCGTGCTGGAAGCTGCGCGCATGGATGGTGCCAACTGGTGGCAGACCACGTTCCGCGTCAAGTTGCCGATGATCATGCACGTGATTGCCATCACCCTGCTGATGCGGCTGATTGATGCGTTCAGGGTGCTGGAGGTCATCTACATTCTGACATTCGGTGGTCCCGGTGACAGCACCGAAATCTTGTCGCTGCACATCTACAAGACCGCCTTTGTCAGCCAGCGCCTGGGTAGCGCCGCCGCTATTTCAGTGCTGTTGCTGGTGGTGGTGGCAGGTCTGTCCTGGGCGGCGCTGAGTCTGTCCAACCCGCTGAAAGAGGAGGATCGCTGATGAAACGTCATCCTGCCCTGGTGACAGCACATTACACCGCGCTGGCTTTCCTGGCCATCGTCTGTGTGGCACCGATCGTGCTGATGTTTGCCACCTCGCTCAAATTACAAACGCAAATCTTCAACACCGGCATCAACTTTCTGTTCACGCCGACACTGGAAAACTACCGCGAAGTACTGGGTGAAGGCAGCTTTACCCGCTACCTGACCAACAGCCTGGTGGTGGGAATCGTGTCCACCGCGATCACCCTGGTGCTGGGTTGCATGGCGGCCTATGGTTTGGCGCGGTTTCGTTTTGCTGGCCGCAAAACCATTGCCTACACCACCTTGCTGTTGCGCACGGTGCCTTTGGCCGTGTTGGCGGTACCGGTATTCATGGTGTGGAGTCAGGCAGGGTTGATCAACTCGCTGCCGGGTTTGGTGCTGCTGTACGTGGCGGTGAACCTGCCGTTCACCATCTGGCTGCTCTACGGTTTCATTTTGCAGGTGCCGCCGGAACTCGAAGAGGCCGCTGCCATCGACGGCTGTGGCCCGATCAAGGTGTTTTACAAAGTGGTGTTGCCGCTGATCAAACCCGGCCTGGCGGCAGCGTCGATCTTCACGTTTCGCATCGCCTGGAACGAATTTATCCTGGCGCTGGTGCTGACCGACCGGGCTACCCGCACGTTGCCGGTGGCGGCTTCGCTCTACATCACCGACATCGGGGTGGACTGGGGCAAGATCATGGCCCTGGGCAGTCTGATTGCCATTCCGCCGCTGATTTTCACCTTCGTCGCGGCCCGGCAAATCATCACCGGCCTGACTCATCACCGTCGATATTGGCACCACCAGCATGCGTGCCATCCTCTACGACGCAGCGGGTGAATCCCTTTTTATGGACCAACGGCAGAACGTTCCGGAGTTTTTCAGCAACGGTCGCGTCGAACAGGATCCCATGACCTGGCATAGCTGCCTGATGGCGATCCTGAGCAGTTGTCGGCAAATGGCCACTACCAAAGGCATCACGCCGCTGTGTGTTTCGGTCACTGCCCAACGCTCTTCGGTCATGCCGGTGGATCGCCTGGGCGTGCCGCTGCATTCAGCCATCATGTGGCAAGACAATCGCAGCGCCGCCATGGCGCAGGCGCTGGATGCCAGCAATGGTTTGGTGTATAGCAAGACCGGACTTAAGATTTCACCGGTTTTTTCGGCCATCAAAATGGCCTGGTTGCGTGAAAACCGTCCGGATATCTGGCAACACACCCACAAATTGATCGGCGTACAGGATTGGGCCTTATGGTTGCTCACCGGCCGCTTTGTTACAGACCAAAGTTTTGGTAGCCGGACTAATCTGATGAATCTGGCCACACGAGCCTGGGATCCGGCGCTGCTTGACCTGTTTGGGGTGCCGCAGCACATGTTGTGCGATCTGATTGCACCCGGAGCGATTGTGGGCGGTCTGAGCGCAAGCGTTGCTGCAGCAACGGGTTTGCAGGGCGGCTTGCCGGTGCTGTCGGCAGGGGGTGATCAGCAGTGCGCGGCACTGGGCCTGGGCCTGTTTGCCAGCGAACAGGCCGTCACCAATACAGGTACCGGCTCCTACATCATTGGTCACAGCCATGCACCGGTGTGGGA
>JAIFMA010000041.1 GCA_020048795.1 Rhodoferax sp. | reverse complement strand
GTACGCGGTGCTGGCTGACGGTAGCAGTGCCTATTTGAGTGAAGACAACGGTGCTTATGTGTTTGCGACCGCGCAGGCCATGTCGCGCGAATTGCCGGAAGCCGAGCGCTTTCGCTTGGGTGCAAGCGTTGTCATCAATGGCGCGTCTTTCAGTGTTGCTGCCAACCAGCAGGTGATGCTGCTGTCGGCGCAGGGCGAGCTGCCGCGCCTGCCGCCCTTGGGTGAGTCCTTTGCCATGGTGGAGCTGCGCAGCCAGGGCATGGCTGCCGCGCCAACAACCGATGAGGTTTCCGTACCTTCGGGCAGCGAGGGCGCCAGCATCATCGCCAGCAAGCTCGGACCGGGTGTGGCTCCGGCGGGCGAGGCATCCGGTGCGCCTGCCAGCGGCAAGGTGCTGAGCATCGACTACAGCACCCAGCCGCCCGTCACCACGCTGGGTGAGCCGGTGGAACTGGAGGCGCTGCAACTCACTGGCCTGCGCGATGACTCGGTCAAGAACGAGGGTGCCCGCCAGTTCAACTGCCCCAATTGCGGCGCGTCCGTGGCCATCACCCTGGCCAGCAGCCAGAGCGTGACCTGCGGCACCTGCAATAGCCTGATCGATGTGTCGCAGGGCATCGGCGGTGAGCTCAAACACGCGTTGCAGGACGAGCCAGTGCAGCCGCTGATCCCGTTGGGCCGCAGCGGCCAGTTGCAGGGTGCCGCCTGGCAGGTGGTGGGATTCCAGCACCGCATCGGCACCGATCCGAGTGACCCGGACGAGCAGTTCGGCTGGGAAGAGTACCTGCTCTACAACCAGAAACGCGGCTTTACTTTTCTGGTCGATTCGACCGAGGGCTGGAGTGTGGTCAAACCCGCAACCGGCGCACCGGTGCTGCAAAAAGGCGGTAAAGCTGCCACTTACCTGGGCAAGCACTACCAGCTCAAAGAAAGCTACAAGGCTGAAACCACTTACACCCTGGGCGAGTTTTACTGGCAGGTGACGCGCGGACAAACCACGACCAATAGCGACTTTGCCAGCGGTGCTGAGCTGTTGTCGATGGAACAGTCAGATACCGAGGTGGTCTGGTCGGTGGGCAAGAAAATTGACAGTGCAGCGGTTGTCAAAGCGTTCAAACTCGAAGACAAGCAAGACCTGCTCAAGCGCAGTGATGTCGGTCCGGGCAGTTCCGGCGCGGCAATGAGTGTGCGCACCGTGATCGTGATTTTTTTGCTGCTGGTTTTGTTCTCCATCATCGTCAGTCGTTGTTCGGACTGCGACCCGGCGGTGGAAAACTGCTCGTCCTCAAGTTCCCGCAGCTCGGGCGGTTCGTTTGGTGGTTTTTCAAGTGGTGGCGGGCACAAATGACGCACTGCACCTGTTTACATTTTTGAAGGAGATCAGCATGGGTATGGAATGGATCAAACCGGGCGTTTTGCTGGGCTCACTGGTGTTTGCCCTGATGGGTGTGATCATCTTCTGGCTGTGTTTCATCATCATCGACAGAATCACACCGTATAACCTGTGGGAAGAAATTGTTGAAAAGCAGAACCAGGCGCTGGGTATGGTGGTGGCCGCGATGTCGCTGGGCATCTGCATCATTGTGGCGGCAGCGATTCATTGAAAATTGGGCTAAAGCCCTTTTAAGTAAAGCGTTTCCTGCTATTAAATAAGTTGTTAGGGCGGCATCAGGTGCCTACCTGATCAGTCTTCTTGAGCCATGTCAAAGCCTGATCGACAGCCGCTGTGCCACTTTCAGGTCATGTCTGCGTTCAAAAATCGGGCCGACAGCGACTTTGCGACCAACACGGAATTGCGCAAAGCCCTGATCCAAACGAATATTTGGGGGTGACGCGTTGCCAACTTTTTGAATGTGGTCATGGCCTACGAGCAACCAGTCCATGGCTGCGCACCAATCATTCTCAGAGACATCACCATACCAAACTCCTGATTCCATTGCCAAATCATATGTGTCTAGGCACAAGACGCGAAGTTTAGCCAGCTAAACGAGTGGATTGCAAGGACGTAGTGCGCCCGTCAGAGCCGCCAAAAATGGGATATTTGGTCCTCCCAATGCATCTGAAGATGCATTGGGACAAGCGTCAGCACTGCCTGCGGCTTCGCGCCTAGACACAAATGATTTAGAAATGGAATTGGCGCGTTTGGGGCGTTGCTCTTGATGCCTGCGCTTATCCCAGCGCGTCGTTGACCTGCTCGTTGAATTCGGCCAGACTCACCGCTGCATTGACTTCACGCGGCATCGCATCGCGCACCGAAAAGACCCCCAAAATCTTGTTGGCATCGGCTGTGACCACCGGCAGATGCCGGAAACCACGCTCGATCATGATCAGTACCGCGTCAGCCACCTTGGTCTCGGGGTAAACGCAATGTGGGCTGCGCGTCATCACCGCGCTGACCGGGGTTTGATTGGGGTCCTGGCCTTTGGCCAGCACGCGGGTGATCATGTCTCGCTCGGTGACGATCCCCAGCATGGTGTTGGTCGCGTCAATCACCAGCACGCTGCTACTGTTGTTGCGCGTCATGACGCAGGCCGCCGTATAGATGGTGGCAGTGGGAAGCACACCGATCACGTGGCGCTGTGCCATGGATTGAAAAACGGTACGTTCGGACATGGTGGATTCCTTGGGCAGCGCAAATGGCCGTGGTTTGCTTGTTGGTAAGGTGGGGTGCCTAACGCAGCAACGCGTTGATCTTGTCGAGGGCCTTCATGCCAGGATTGAGCTCTTTGGCGCTGAGGGCATTGAGTGGCCCGGCAATGGTGTTGAGCGAGGTGTGCAGATCGGTCGCCAGTGAATCAATGTAGAGCAGCCCGGTGACGATTTCACCCATGGCTGCATGCGTCTGCATGTAGCCGATGGCGGCGTGGCGATCGGTCGGGTCGTAGTCCGCGTGCAGCTTGCGCAGGCGCAGCATGCTGCCGTCGTGCTGCTCCACCTCCACCAGTGAGCCTGGCGCGTAATCGGCGGTGATTTCCTTGCCCGGAACCATGAAATCGATGCGGCTCACGGCCTCGTTGTGCTGGCGCACATAGTCGTAACTCTTGGTGCTGCCGCCGTGGTTGTTGAAGGTGACGCAGGGGCTGATCACGTCGATAAAGGCCGCGCCGCCATGCGCCATGGCACCCTTGATCAGGGGCACCAGTTGTGCCTTGTCACCCGAGAAGCTGCGCGCCACATAGGTGGCACCCAACTGCAGCGCAATGCCGACCAGATCGACCGGGCTTTCGCTGTTGACCACGCCCTTCTTGCTCTTGGAGCCACGATCAGCTGTGGCGGAGAACTGGCCTTTGGTCAGGCCATAGACACCGTTGTTTTCCACAATATAGGCCATGCGCACGCCGCGACGCATGGCGTTGGCAAACTGGCCCAGGCCAATCGAGGCGGAGTCACCGTCGCCCGACACACCCAGGTACAGCAGCTCGCGATTGGCCATGTTGGCACCGGTCAGCACACTGGGCATACGGCCGTGCACCGTGTTGAAACCGTGGGAAGCGCCCAAAAAGTAGTCAGGTGTCTTGGAACTACACCCAATACCCGAGAGCTTGGCCACGCGGTGCGGCTCAATGTCCAGATCCCAGCAAGCCTGGATGATGGCCGCCGAGATCGAGTCATGTCCGCAGCCTGCGCACAGGGTCGAAATGCGCCCCTCGTAGTCGCGCCGGGTGTAGCCCACCTTGTTGGTGTGCAGGGTGGGGTGATGCAGCCGGGGTTTGGCGATAAAAGTCATACAGCCTCCTTGGCCACGCTGTCGTGAATGCTACGGATAATGAAGCGCGCGGTGATCGGTGTGCCGTCGTAATGCAGCACCCGGATCATTTTCGCCGGATTGACTTCGAGTTCGGTGATCAGCATGGTGCGCATTTGCCCGTCGCGGTTTTGCTCGGCCACAAACACCTTGTCGTGGGCGGCAATGAACTCGGAGACCGAGTCCGGGAACGGAAACGCACACAAGCGCATGGCATCCACGTGGATCCCGTTGCGATCAAGCACATCCAGTGCCTCACGCATCGCCGGACTCGTGGAGCCGTAATAAATCACGCCCAGTTTGGTTGGCTCGGCAGCCTTGTGAAAAATCGGTTGCGGCACCAGCGTGGCCGCGGTGATGAACTTGCGCAGCAGCCGCTCCATGTTGTAGATGTAGTCTGCCCCGGCTTCAGAGTACATGGCCTGGGGGTTGCGCGAGGTGCCACGCGTAAAAAAGGCACCTTTGCTGGGATGGGTGCCGGGCAGGGTGCGCCACGGAATGCCGTCGCCGTCCACGTCGCGGTAACGGCCAAAGGCTTTGCCCGCCTCCAGCTCCTCGGCAGTCATGATCTTGCCCCGGTCGTACTCCTTGCTGTCGTCCCAATCAAACGGTTTGCACAGCCGCTGGTTCATGCCAATGTCCAGGTCGAGCATCACAAAAATGGGGGTTTGCAGGCGCTCGGCCAAGTCCAGCGCGGCCGCGCTGTGCGTGAAACATTCGTAGGGGTCTTGCGGGAACAGCAACACATGTTTGGTATCGCCATGCGAGGCGTAGGCGCAGCTGAGCAGGTCAGACTGCTGGGTGCGGGTGGGCATGCCGGTTGACGGCCCGCCACGTTGCACGTTGACGATGGTGACCGGAATTTCTGCAAAATAGGCCAGGCCAATGAATTCGGTCATCAGCGATACGCCGGGGCCAGAGGTGGCGGTGAAGGCGCGCGCGCCGTTCCAACCCGCACCAATCACCATGCCAATGCTGGCCAGCTCATCTTCGGCTTGCACGATGGCAAACTTGTGCTGGCCGGTGACCGGGTCGACGCGGAACTTGGCGCAGTATTTCTGGAACGCCTCGGGGATCGAGGTGGACGGGGTGATCGGGTACCAGGCTGCCACGGTGGCACCGCCATACACCAGACCCAGACCCGAGGCGCTGTTGCCATCGGTAAAGATCTGGTCGCCCACATTGTCAGCGCGCTGCACCCGAATGCCCAAGGGTGCCTGCATGTGCTCCTTGACGTAGTTGCGTCCCAGATGCAGGGCCTGGATGTTGGACTCCAGCAAGCGCTCCTTGCCCTTGTACTGCTCGGCAAAGAGCTTCTCGAAAACTTCTGCCTCTACATCCAGCAGCACCGACAACGCCCCCACATAGATGATGTTCTTGAACAACTGGCGTTGCCGCGGGTCGGTGTAGGCGTTGTTGGCGATTTCGGTCAGCGGCACACCCATGGTGTGCACGTCGTCACGAAACTTGGCGGCCGGCATGGGCCGTGTGCTGTCATAAAACAGATAGCCACCCGATTCGATCTCGGCAATGTCGGCATCCCAGGTCTGCGGGTTCATCGCCACCATCATGTCCACCCCACCGCGGCGGCCGTGGTAGCCCTTTTCGCAGACACGCGCTTCGTACCAGGTTGGCATACCCTGAATGTTGCTGGGAAAAATGTTGCGCGGGCTTACTGGCACGCCCATGCGCATGACGGCTTTGGCGAACAACTCGTTGGCCGAGGCCGAGCCAGAGCCATTGACGTTGGCGAATTTGATGACGAATTCGTTGATGGCTTCAATGCGTTTCATGCGGCCTCCGCCTGGGCAATAAGGGTGGCCGGGGCAGCCGGCTTCGGGTCACGACAGCGCGGCCCGGCTTGGGTGGTCTTGAACAGATACTTTTGCATGTCCCAGGCACCGGTGGGGCAACGCTCGGCGCACAGGCCGCAGTGCAGGCACACGTCTTCGTCTTTCACCATGATTCGGCCTGTCTTCAACTCGGCAGACGTGTACAGTGCTTGTGCCTGGTTGGTGGCCGGTGCTTTCAAGCGTCCGCGCAGTTCCGACTCTTCGCCGTTGGCGGTAAAGGTGATGCAGTCCATCGGGCAGATGTCGACACAGGCATCACACTCGATGCAGGTGGCGCGGTTGAACACGGTTTGAACATCGCAGTTCAGGCAGCGGCTGGCTTCCTTGAAGGCGGTGGCGGCATCAAAGCCGAGCTCGACTTCGATTTTGATGCTGGCCAGCGCCGTCTCGGCCTTGGCCCACGGCACGGCAAAACGCACATCGTTCGACACATCGTTATGGTAGCTCCACTCGTGGATGCCCATCTTCTGCGACATCAGGTTGGTGCTGGGTGCCGGGCGTCGCGTCAGATCCTCGCCATGCAGCAGGCGGTCGATCGACACCGCCGCCTCGTGGCCGTGCGCCACCGCGGTGATGATGTTTTTCGGGCCGTAGGCCGCATCACCGCCAAAAAACACGTTCTTGATGCTGGACTGGAAGCTGCCCTCGTCGAGCACCGGCAAGCCCCATTGGTCAAACGCAATGCCGCAGTCGCGCTCGATCCAGGGGAAAGAGTTCTCCTGACCGATCGCCACCAGCACCGTGTCACATGCCAGATGTACATCGGGCTCGCCGGTGGCAATCAGGCTGCGCCGGCCTTTGGCATCATATTCGGCGCGCACGATCTCAAACGTCATGCCGGTGAGTTGGCCGTTCACATGTTCGACCGACTTGGGCACATGCATGTTCAGGATCGGGATGCCCTCATGCTGCGCGTCTTCTTTCTCCCACGGCGAGGCTTTCATTTCTTCAAAGCCGCTGCGCACCACCACTTTGACGTCTTTGCCGCCCATGCGCCGTGCCGAGCGGCAGCAGTCCATGGCGGTGTTGCCACCCCCGAGCACGATCACCCGTTCGCCCACGGTGGTGATGTGGCCAAACGATACGTTGGCCAGCCAGTCGATGCCGATGTGGATGTTGGCCGCCGCTTCCTGGCGACCTGGTACATCGAGCTCGCGTCCGCGCGGCGCACCGCTGCCGACAAACACCGCGTCATATCCCTGCGCCATGAGGGCTTGCATGGACTCGATGCGCTCGCCACTGCGAAACTTCACCCCCATGCTGAGGATGTAACCCACCTCCTCGTCAATCACCGACTCGGGCAGGCGAAAGCGCGGAATCTGGCTGCGAATGAACCCACCCGCCTTGACCTCGCCGTCAAACACGGTGATCTCATAACCCAGTGGTGCCAGATCGCGCGCCACCGTCAACGATGCCGGTCCGGCACCCACGCAGACGATGCGTTTGCCGTTTGGTGGCGCAATGCTCGGCATGCGGTCTTGCACCGCGTCCTTGTTGTCAGCGGCCACGCGTTTGAGGCGACAAATGGCCACCGCCTCGGGCTTGGCACCGTTGTTCTCCTCAACCCGTCCGCGCCGACAGGCCGGCTCGCAGGGGCGGTCGCAAACCCGCCCGAGCACCCCAGGAAAGACGTTGCTCACCCAGTTGATCATGTAGGCATCGTTGTAGCGGCCTTGTCCGATCAGGCGGATGTACTCTGGAACGGGGGTGTGGGCCGGGCAGGCCCATTGGCAGTCGACGACCTTGTGGAAATAGGCCGGGTTGGCGGTGTTGGTGGCTTGCAACGTTGTCTCCTTGCCCTGCTTGCAGGCACCTCGCACCTGCCACAGGTTGCGCGATGGTACGCCCTTAAACAGGGGCCCCTTGGCCACATTTTCCAAAATAGTGAAATTTGTTGATTTACCTCAAATACATGATTGGGTGGTCAACTTGCAGCATCTGATCCCGATAGACGATACGATAGTATTGACCAAGTTGTTGAATCCATCCCAATACAGGAGTGACGTATGAAGCCTAGCCCTCAGCCCGACCGATTCCAGGCGCTTGATGCCTGCCACCAGCAGATTCACCTGCATCTGGAAAAGCTGGCCAGTGTCCTAAAGCAGATTGAAGCCTACGCCGATGAGTCGGAATATCGCCAGCAGGCCTGCGAAATTGAAGCTTTTTTTTCCGGCACCTCCCGTGAGCACCATGCCGAAGAGGAAAAAAATGTGTTTCCAGGATTGCTGGCCAGCGGCAACGCCGAACTGGTCCATGCGGTGCGCACGCTGCAGCAAGACCATGGCTGGATCGAGCAAAACTGGGTCGAGCTGGCACCCATGCTCAGAGCCATTGCTGAGGGAGAAGACTGGGTCGATATGGCCGAACTGCAGCACACCGTCGAGGTATTTCTGTCGCTCTGCCACGACCACATCGTGTTGGAAGAAACGCTGATCTACCCGCAAGCCAAAGGCCGCTTTGCCGATGAACTGGCCAGTCGCACCCGGCGCGTCGCGCCGTAGCACGGTTCCATGGCCGCGCTGGGGGCGCTGTTTAACGCCATTGCCAATACCCGCATGCAGGGCGTGCCGGTCAAAAACCCGCCATTGAAAGTCCTGGCATTGGGTTTTGCGCCGGAGCCGCAGCAGCCTGAAGGGTCGCAGGGGGTGCTGGTCACGCCGCTGTGCAACGCAGCCGCCACAGACCAAGTGCTGGCAGTGCGCCAAAAAGCCACGCGCCAGTTTGGCAATACCGGCGTTGACTACATTTGGCTCGTTCGAGATGAGAATCGGCGCTTTTGAAGCCTGCTCGCCCTATTCGCCCATGTTTGAAGTTGCCGACCATGCCGCAGCAAAAGCCACCGCGCACGAAGTGTTGAACCAGTGGCACCGGGCGGCACCCGAGCTCGCCAGCGCCGCGCCAGCCGGGCCGAGCCGGCGCGGCTTATTGCTGGGCCGCAGCGCTGGTGGCGCGCCGGGTGCCCGGGCATGAGCGGTTTTACCGGGTTGGCGGGCAGCTACACGCTGCATCCCGGGCGGGCAGTCAGCATCACCGGCCATCGCCCGGTGCTGGGCCAGGGCTTGCTGACAAGCTTGGTGCGTGGACAAGCTGGCGAACAGCTTGAGCGCACGCTGGCGGCCCTGTTCACGCTGTGTTCACACGCGCACCGGCGCGCCGCACGCCTGGCACTCAACGCAGCATGCCAGCCAGATCACGCACAATTGCCAGAGCCGCCAGCACTGTTGCTGATACTGGAAACCACGCGCGACCACTTGCGCAGCATGGCGCTGGACTGGCCGCGACAACTGGCCCAGCTGGATCTGAAGCGTCCTGATCTGGCCATGGCTACAAGTTATGCATCAAATCAGCCCCTAGCCCTTGACAGTATTGCGCCACCAGCTATTGATAGTGAAGCATTGGCCTGGCTCAAAACCTGTCCGCTGACGCTGACCCGGGCCGCCCAGGCGCTCACCGAAGCGCAGATGCAGGACACCCTGTTGGCGCTGCGCACCTGGCTGCAAGAGCGCGTGCTGCGGCAGCCCTTGGGCGACTGGCTGTCGCAACACCGGGCACCCGAGGCGCTGGCGCATTGGTGCCATAGCCGGGCGGCTGACTTGCCACCAGCACGCTTTTTGGCCACTTGCCACGCGCTGGCCAGCCGCTTGTCGCCGCCAACGCTGGCGCTGGCGCTGGCGCTGGAGGTACTGGACCGGGATACGCTCAGCCAAAGCGCGCAACTGAGCGAGCTGGCACAACACGTCGCCACCCAGAACGGATTTGCGCAGTTCCCCACCTGGCGTGGTCAGTGTCACGAGACCGGCCCCTGGACCCGCCTGCGCGATCAACCGTCTGCCACCGCAACCAGCACCTGGACCCGCCTGGCCTCGCGCTGGCTGGAGCTGATCGAGTTGGCCAACGTGAGTATCCGCCCTCACCCTCTACCGGAGGGAGGCGGGACAAGTCATTCGGCACACCTCGCCACCGGCGCTCAGCACGCTCACAACGCAGGTTTTTTGGGGTCGGATTCCAATCTCCATGCGAAGCACCCGCCAGGGACCCCCGAAGGGGGGTGGACATTGGACTCTGACCCCAATAAACCGGACCATGAAAGAGTGACGCATCTGCAGAACCACCCGCCTGCATTACTTTCAAGCGGCGCCCTGAAGCTCGGCCACGGCCAGGCCATCGCCTGGGTCGAGATGGCGCGCGGCCTGTTACTGCACTGGGTACAACTGGACGCAGACGGCAAAGTGGCCGACTATCGCGTGGTCGCCCCAACCGAATGGAATTTTCACCCTGAGGGCGCGCTGGCCCAGGCGTTGCGCATGGTGCCGGCAGAAGACACAGCATCCGCATGGATTCTGGCGGCTGCTTATGATGCCTGTGTCGAATGTCAGGTGGCAACCGGAACACAATGACAGAGCTTGGCATCAATCGGGGTTTTTAGCGTAACAAAGTGTAGCGGCGCGCAGCGCTCGCACTCACAGCCATAAGATGTGGCACCCCCTCAATCAAGGAAGACAACATGTGCGTAGTTTGTGGATGCAGCAATACCTCTGACGCGCAGAGCATACCTGGCGTAACGGTTCAACCCGGCACCGGTGATCTGCACTTTGGCACCGGTGCCGCCCGGGTGTCGATACCCGGCATGAGCCAGGAGCGCGCCATCAAGCTCGAAGCCGATGTGCTAGGGGCCAACAACGCCATCGCGGCGCAAAACCGTGCCCACTTTGCTTGGCACGGGGTCACCGCCTACAACCTGGTCTCCAGCCCGGGTTCGGGCAAAACCACGCTGCTGTGCGCCACCATCGAAGGCTTGCGCCAACGACAGCCCGATCTGGCGGTGGCGGTGATCGAGGGTGACCAGCAAACCAGCTTCGATGCCGACCGCATCCGTGCCACATCTGGACGCGCCGATGGTGGCGCAGGCGTTTTCAAGGCTGGATTTGCATGCCAGCGGACATCACCACAATCATGAGGGGCATGAACATGCCCACAGCCACCCCCATGACCACGAGCACGCGGCGCATGCACACAGCCATGCGGGTGCCGAGGCGGCGCACACCCACGCCCACCCGCATGCGCATCAGCACACCCACGACGATGCGCACGACCATGATCCCGATCAAGCGCACGGGCATGCCCACCCCCATTCGTACCCGCATCACCACCAAGATGAGCATGAGCATGGTCATGCGCACCCGCATCACGACGAACATGCCCACAAAAAGCAGG
>JAIFMA010000221.1 GCA_020048795.1 Rhodoferax sp. | reverse complement strand
TGCTGGTGACCGACTGGTTGACCCCCGTGGCTTTTTGTGACGAATTGCAGGCCGCCGGCCTGAACGTTTTCCGGGTTCCTGAGGATCAGTAGCTAGACTTGTCCGTAGTAGGCACCGGGTCCGTGCTTGCGGAAAAAATGCTTTTCCAGCAGGTACTGCGGCATGTTTGGCTGGTTCGGGCTTGCCTGCAAGGTCAGCAGTGCCATGCGTGCGGTGATTTCAAGAACCGCAGCGTTGTGCACTGCCGCATTGGCATCCACGCCCCAGGTGAAAGGGCCGTGATTGGCCACCAGAACCGCTGGCATTTGGCTGGGGTCGATCGCCCCATCACGAAAACGCTGCACGATGGCCAGACCGGTCTGTGCTTCGTAGTGGCTGGTGGTTTGCTGCTCGGTCAGCACTTGGGTGCAGGGTATTTCTCCGAAGAAGTAATCGGCATGGGTTGTTCCCAGCGGCGGGATACCCCGGCAAGTTTGGGCCCAGACCGTCGCCCACGTGGAATGGGTGTGAACGATGCCGCCAACCAAGGGGAAATGACGGTACAGCGCCAGATGGGTCGGCAGGTCAGAAGATGGCTTCAGGGTTCCCTCAAGGACCCTGCCGTCCGGGTCCACCACCACCATGTCCGAGACCTTCATGGTGCTGTACGGCAAGCCACTGGGTTTGATCACAATGGCACCGCTTTGTGCATCCTTGCCGCTGACGTTGCCCCAGGTGAAGTCCACCAAACCGAGATGCGGAAGTTCCAGGTTGGCCTCCAGCACCTGCTCTTTAAGCGCTTGCAGATTCATACATAGCCTCCTTGTGTCATACGCTCACCCACCCATTGCCGCGCCAGACGGATTTCCTGGATCGGGTCGATGGCCTTTTCAGTCCACATTTCAACCAGGAATGGGCCGGAATAGGCCAGCTCATGCAGCGTTTTGAAACAGCTAACAAAATCAACACTGCCCTGGCCAAAAGGAATGTCACGAAATGCGCCCGGGAAATTGGGGCCGACTGGCTTGGTTTCCTTGACGTGCACACCCACGATATGGTTGATACCCAGAGTGAGTTCACGCGTCACGTCATTGCCCCAGGCGGTGAGGTTCCCGAGATCCGGGTAAACCTGGAACCAGGGGGATGCCAGTTGTTCTTTGAGCACCAGGTATTTTGAAATCGAGTTCAGGAACGTGGTGTCCATGATTTCCAGCGCCAGCGTCACCTGGTACTGCGCCGCCACTTCCAGAGCGCGTTGCATGCCTTCAAGGTAGCGCTGCCGTGAGTCGCTGGTTGTGGGTTCGTAATAGACGTCATACCCGGCCAGCTGAATCACGCGAATGCCGGTATCACTGGCGAACCGGATCGCCTTTTGCATGAAGTTGGCCGCCTGCGCGCGTATTTGCGGATCAGCGCTGCCAAAGGGAATTTTCCGGTGACCTGAAAGACACATGGAGGGCACTGACAGGCCTTCTTCGCGGGCGGTTGTGAAGAGCGAAAGACGTTCAGCCAGGGGCCAATCGAGCCGTGCCATGCGCTCTGGCGTCTCATCGACCGATAGCTCCAGAAAGTCGTAACCTGTTTCGCGCGCGATCCTGAAGCGCTCAGCCCAGGTCAGGTCTTTGGGCAGTGCTTTCTCGTAAATACCTACCGGGTTCTTCATGCGTGTGTCTCCTTGATTGCGGGCAGTGGCAACATTCATCGCAAAATCAATGCTTTGCCGCCGATGCCTAAGTCACGATGTACAGTGCGGCCTCGGCTTTTTCACGATTGGCGGAAACAACAATGTCCCGGCCCGATTCGTGCATCACATGGATATTGCTGGGGCCAACCCCCTCATCAATGACTTCTGCCTGCAGCAGCAGTGGCGCTGTGCTCACGGCGTGCACATAAAACAGTTGCTGCTTGCCCCGGCGGCATCCGCCAATGAAAACCGGCTTGCCAGCCAGCGTGGTACCGACCACCACGTGGTAGAACTCGCTGACTTCAGGGTGTTCGTACACCTTGACAAAAGCGCCATTGATTTTCTTGTAAATTCTGAAATAGCAGCCATGAAACGACTCAATCGTGGCGTATTCCAGTTCACCATCACCATCAATATCCACTGCCGAGATGTCGCTGATCGGCCAATCCATGAACTGCCTGACCACCCATTGGCCTTGGGGTTGTGGCGGTGGCGTGACTTCAAACGCACCCTGTTCACAAGTCACCAGGCTTGACAGGGCACCCTGGCGGGTTAACCGGCTGTAGCCATGATTTTTGGCCAGCCCTTCCTTTAAAACCGTGACTGCCAAGGGGCCAGAGCCGCTGTACTCACCGACCCAGATTTTCCCTGGATTGCTCCAGTCTTCCTTGCTTTCTTTGGTGGTGGCCAGGGTGCAGCCAATGAAGTAATGCCGACCATTGACGGTGAGAAGGTCAAAGCGGTGGATGTAGGGCAGATGCAGCACATCGGTCACCTCATAGGCACCCGAGCTCAAGGGGCGCACATGCACGACCTTGGCCTCTTCCCATTGAAACATTTTGAAGAATTTCTGAACCGCCAGGAATTCGCCATTGCTGCCAGCAATCGGCACGATGGACATGGTACCGCCAGGACCCTCCCAAACGGTATGGACTGATTGGTAGTCGGGGCCGGTCCAAGCCAGACACTGCCCCTCGCCTTCGGTTGCCACCAGAATCCGGGTTTGCCCGTCAACCACAATGTGATGGGTCGAGTAACAGCGGTTAAGCGATGTCAGAAAACGCTTTTCGATATGCATGGTGTGTTCCGTAAGATCAAAATGGCATCAAAACAATAAGATATCAAGTCAATTGCTTCAAAATGATAAATATCATACATCAAAATGGAATGATTGAACAACAATTATCACCAATTTGATCGAACTATGTGTGAATCGCTCGCCTGGCCAAACACGCCAGCCCGGGTCTCATTCCATTTCCAAATCATTGGTGTCCAGGCGCGAAGCCGCAGGCAGCGCACTGGCTCGTCCCCATGCATCTTCAGATGCATGGGAGGACAAGGCTAAGCAACAACGACACGAATGACTTAGCAATGGCATCACGCACCTGCTCGGGGCTTGTCGGCCAGCCATCAACAAGCCACGCCGTCCAGGCGCGACCGATGCGGCTAAGCTTGACCGGCGGCGCGGGCCTCCAGCATGTCGATGATGGTTGCTGCAGTTTGCTCGATGGAGAGATTGGTCACATCGATGATCGGCCAGCCGTGCAGAATAAACAGGCGCCGCGCCGCCAGCAACTCCTTGCGCAAGGCATCAAAACTGCTGTAAGCAGTGTTTTCGCGTTGATGCAGTGATTCCAGGCGGGCAGATCGGATCAAAGAGAGCCGTGCCGGATCAACGATCAACCCAACAATCAACGGTGCCTGCGGGCTCACCAGAGCCACCGGTATCTGAACCCCCGGTACCAATGGCACGTTGGCGGCTTTGATGCCGCGTGAGGCCAGGTACATGCAAGTGGGTGTCTTGGTGGCGCGTGACACACCGACAATGATCACGTCTGCGTTGATCAGATCGTCGCTGGCAACCCCATCATCATGGGCCAGCGTGTACTTCATGGCCTCAACCCGAAGGTAGTAGTCTTCGTCGTAGACGTTGCCTGAACTGGTGTGAAGCTGCACAGCCGCACTGGTGTAACTGGCGAGCCGGCCAAGCAGTGGCTCCAGTGCGAACTGGCACGGCACACCCAGCCGCCTGCACGCTTCCTCAATCGCCTGGCGAATATCGGTGTCGCTGATACTGTGCAGGACGAAGCCCGGTGAATCTGCCACAGCCGCCAGTATCTCTGGAAGCTGGCCCATGCGACGCACCCGCTTCCACAGTTTGCGCTCAAGGTGAACCCCTTCGAGTTGGGCCACCGCGTTGCGGGCCAGCATCTCGATCAATTCACCGGAGGCATGCGAGATGAGGTGAAAAACCAGGGTCTTTTTCACACCGGGGTCCAGAGCGTCCATGAAATTCTTCGGCCAGATCAGCGGTGATAGCCGCCATCAAGGCGCAGCACGGTGCCATTGATCATGACATTGTTCAGAACGTGAATGACCAGCATGGCAAACTCGGCAGCATCGCCAAAACGGTGCGGAAACGGGATGTGATGGGCAATCCGGGAATCCAGGTTTTTTTCCATGTTGAACAGGGTCTGCGTGCCAAACAGACCGGGTGCGATGCCGACCACACGAATGCCCAGGGGGCCGAGTTCGCGGGCGGCCGGCAAAATCATGCTGATGACACCGCCCTTGGAACCTGAATAGGCGGCCTCTCCGCTTTGTCCTTCGTAGGCCGAAACCGAGGCGGTTGACAGGATGACACCCCGTTCGCCGTTTTCCAGGGGATCGAGTTTGGCCATGTCAGCGGCGGCCAGTCGCATCATGTTGAAGGTTGAAATCAGGTTCACTTCAACCAACTGGCGAAAATCTTCCAGCGGCATGGGGCCGTTCGGGCCGACGATGGGTGCAGAATGCCCACGGCCCACACAATGCACCAACACCCGGGCAGCGCCATGTGCCTGGCGTGCGGTGGCCAAGGCATTCTCAAGGGAAAGTGAGTCAGCCACGTCACAAGGAATGGCCAGACCGCCAATCTCATCGGCAATTTTTTGCACACCGGCACCGTCGATGTCGATCACCGTCACTTTGGCACCCGCCTCGGCGAGGTAGCGCGCCGTCTCCGCGCCCAGACCCGACGCAGCACCGGTCACGACGGCCGAACATTCCCAAATATCCATCCATCACTCCTTGCCGGGCCGATAGCGACGTCCCGTGAGTCTGCATTTTATCGCCGCAAGCACTTATCCATGACCTTGCACTGCAAATCCATGCGCCAGTACTTGGTCACGCTGGCTGGCACCCGGTCTACTGCCTTTTTGAGGTGAGCCAAGGCCTGCAGATGGCATCAGTAGCGAGAATCGGCCCAAGCGAGGTCAGGCAAAATGGACCGCTGCGGTCGATTCGCAGCCGATGTTCCATAAGTCCGACAGGCTCCTAGGGTCTGGATGAGCTTGATTTGTTCTGGTCAAAGGAGTATTACAGTGAAAACACCAAAGCATCGGCACACGGTCGTGCTGACCATGGGGCTGCTGGCACTGGTATTTGGCGGGCAGGCGACCGCGCAGACACTGCACACCAATGCCGCCGAGGCTCAGGCCGTGGGCGAGATGCGCGCACGCCTGAAGTCGGCACTGGCCAGTGGAAACCCTGGGGCCTGCCAACGCGAAGGCGAGAACCTTGCCCGGTACAAACAGGCCGCTGCTGGTGAATCCGTGATCAGCGCAGACCTAGCAGCAGTGCAGCGGCGGCTACAGCAAATCTCGCAGGTGTACGACTACTTGCGTCAGATTCACGACCTCAATGCCAAAAAGGCCGTCACTGAAGCCTATACCCTGATTCGTGATGTGCAAGGCAAGTTGGTGAACGACGCGCTGGTCAATGTGACGGCGGCCCTGGTGACCGCGCCCATGCCGCTGCTGGGCCAGATGCTGGTTCAGATGGAAACGGCTTCAGAGGACTTTCTGGGCAGTTACGCCGATGCAAGCAGTCTGGTCAACCGGGCTGCTGCCTTGCGCGGCCTTGAGAAGATGGCGCGCCATGCCGACGAACAGATGAAGTCCCTGATACCTGCTGCACGTCAAGCAGAGGAGCTGCGCACCCTGCTCATCAGATGCGCCAGACAGTACCAAGATGGAGTTGTCGCTGCACAGGGCACAGGCCCATCGGCGAGTTCCGCCGCGCCATCTGCACACACGGTTTGGGCGGGAAGATGGCATCTGGCCTCCGCCTACACGGCCGGGGCACTCGATCTGACGCAAAGCGGCAGCAGCGTCTCTGGCAGCTATGAAAATGGCGTACTTGCGGGTCAGATTCAGGGTTCACTATCGGGCAACACCCTGAGCGGAACCTGGACCGACCCGAACTCAAAAAACAGTGGTCCGTTCAAGTGGGTCATCGACACCAATGGGCGCTCGTTCAGCGGGTATTTCACCTGGCAAGGCCAGAACCACGGGTGGAACGGAAGTCGTTGACTCTGGCTGGAGCCACCATCGAAGTTACAGTGCAGACTAACTACAGCCAGGATGCGGCGGGTTGAGTCGCTTGCTGGAACAACTTATCATTTTCAGCTCGACTCTCCAGAGCGCCAAATTTTCCCCATCGCCCCATGACCCCCAATGCCCAAGCCTATGTCAACACCCTCGGATTGCAAGCCCATCCGGAGGGCGGTTTCTTCAGGGAAACTTACCGTTGCAAGCAACTGATCAATGCTGCCACCGATAACGCGGCTCAGCGAAGCGCCAGTACCGCAATCTACTTCCTGCTCGAAAAAGACAACTTTTCAGCGTTTCATCGCATCAAGTCCGATGAGATGTGGCATTTCTATGCCGGGCAGGCGCTCGATGTGCTGGAGCTCCCGACCAGCGGCGAACTTCAGCGCACCCGGTTGGGGCCGGACATCTTGAGGGGTGATGTGCATCAACACGTGGTCCCGGCAAACACCTGGTTTGCCTCCAGGGTTGCAGCCGGCGGGGCCTTTTCACTGGTCGGCTGCACCGTGGCACCGGGGTTTGATTTTGCTGATTTTTGTCTGGCTGATCGGTGTGCCTTGCAGGCCGATTTTCCCCGGCACCGCCAGCTCATTGCTGAACTCACGCGGCAGTCAAGATGAACCGGCACCTTTGGCTGCTGGCCATCTGTCAGGGCTTGTTCCTGACCAACAACGTCACCTTTATCGCCATCAACGGCCTGGTCGGCTTCAGTCTGGCACCGCTGGGCTGGATGGCCACGCTGCCGGTGATGGGCTATGTGGTGGGCGGGGCGCTGTCGACCGCGCTGGTGGCCCAAACCCAGCACCGGTTTGGCCGCAAGGCCTCGTTTCAGTTTGGTCTGCTGGTGGCGCTGGGCAGCGCGTTGCTGTGCGCCTATGCGGCGGTAAGCAAAAACTTCTGGCTGCTGTGCGCGGCCACGCTGGTGGCCGGCTACTACAACGCCAACGGCAACTTGTACCGGTTTGCCGCTGCCGAACTGGCTGGCGCTGGTTTTCGCGAGAAAGCCGTGTCGCTGGTGATGGCGGGCGGACTCATAGGCGCGGTGCTGGGGCCCAATCTGGCCGCACAGACGCGCACGCTGACCGAGGTGCCGTTTGTCGGTGCCTACCTGGCCCTGGCGGGCGTGGCGCTGGTGTCGATGGGGGTACTGCACTTCATCACCTTCCCGCCACTGCCGCCCAAACAGGCTTCAGGTGACGGTCGGCCCTTGGGACAGATCTTGCGCCAGCCGGTATTTGTGGTGGCGGCGGTCACCGGAGCCCTGGGTTTTGGTGTCATGAACCTGCTGATGGCCGCCACGCCGCTGGCCATGCAGCAGTGCAGCCTGCCGTTCAGTGATGCGGCGCTGGTGCTGGAGTGGCATGTGATTGGCATGTTTGCGCCGGGCTTTTTTACCGGGCACCTGATCAAGCGCTTTGGCGTGTTGCCGATCATGGGCGTGGGGGTGCTGCTGAACGCGCTGTGTATTGCGGTGGCACTGACCGGGGTGGACTTGCACCAGTTTCTGATTGCGCTGTTTTTGCTGGGTGTGGGCTGGAATTTTCTGTTTACCGGCAGCACCACCCTGTCATTACAAACCTACACCCCGGCCGAAAAAGACCGGGCACAGGGGGCTTTGAACTTTTTTGTCTTTGCCACCACGGCCCTGAGCTCATTCAGTTCGGGTGTGCTGGTCACCACCAGTGGCTGGCAGTGGCTCAATGCTGGCTCACTGATCCCGGTGGCATTCACCGGGGCTGCCATTGTTTGGCTGGCCAGGCGGCCAACGCGGGCGGGTATGATTTAACGCTGACGGGGCGCGCAGATTGCCCTGCTTTTCCCCAACTTTTGGAGACCCTCTCACATGCAACGACGCGAACTCATCCTCGGCACGATGGCCGCAGCCTCACTGCCCCTGTGGGCCACCGCCCAGCCACTCGAAAAACCCAAGCTCACACTGGCCGTGGGCGGCAAAAACCTGCTGTATTACCTGCCACTGACCATTGCCGAACAAATGGGCTATTTCAAGGCCGAGGGGCTGGACGTGACCATTGTCGACTTCGCCGGCGGTGCCAAGGCACTGCAAGCGGTGGTGGGCGGCAGCGCCGATGTGGTCTCAGGCGCGTTTGAACACACGGTCAACATGCAGTTCAAGGGCCAGCCCATGCGCGCCTTTGTGCTACAGGGCGCCACGCCGCAAATTGTGCTGGGCATCAACCCCAAGACCCTGCCCAACTTCAAGACCATTGCTGATCTCAAAGGCAAAAAGATTGGTGTGTCGGCACCTGGCAGCTCCACCAATGTGATGGTGAACTTTTTGCTGGCCAAAGCGGGCCTGAAGCCCGGTGATGTCAGCATCATTGGCGTGGGCACGGGCAGCGGCGCCGTGGCCGCCATGCGCACCGGCCAGATCGATGCCATGAGCAATCTCGACCCCGTCATCACCCTGCTGCTGCGCTCGGGCGACCTGAAAATTGTGTCGGACACCCGCCTGCCAGCCGAGTCAGAAAAGGTGTTTGGTGGCCCCATGCCCGCCGGTTGCCTGTATGCGCCACAGCCTTTCATCG
>JAIFMA010000066.1 GCA_020048795.1 Rhodoferax sp. | reverse complement strand
CAAGGCGGTGTGATCTCACCGTTGCTCAGCAATATTTACCTCAACGAAGTAGACAAAATGCTGGAGCGAGCCAAGGCCGTAACTGCCAAAAGCGGATACACGGCGGTGGAATACGCAAGGTTTGCCGATGACATTGTGGTGCTGGTAGACGCGCATCCGCGACATGCGTGGTTGAAGGAGGCGGTGTCTAAGAGACTGAGGCAGGAATTGGACAAACTGCAGGTCAAGGTGAATGAAGAGAAGAGCAAGACCGTAGATTTGGCACAAGGCGAAAGTTTTGGCTTTCTGGGGTTTGACTTCCGCCGGATACGGTCACTGGCAGGGAAATGGCGTCCTCAGTACACGCCCAAGCTTAAAAAGCGTACGGCGTTGCTGGAGAAGTTGCGGGAAATCTTCAACCGCTTTCAATCCCAACCGGTTGATAGGGTGGTCGAACTGATCACACCTATTCTTCGCGGGTGGGTGAATTACTTTGCTGTGGGACATTCAAGCGAGTGCTTTGGCTTCATTCAGGACTGGGTAGAAAAGAGGATCAGGCGACACATGATGCGAGCCCGAAAACGACAAGGCTTCGGCTGGAAGCGGTGGAGTAAGCAATGGCTATATGACGTGCTTGGGCTGTTTAACGGCTATAAGGTGCGTCGTCCTGCGCCGAAAGCGGCCCCAGCACGATAGGTCACATAACCCTTGACATGAAACACGCAGGAGAGCGCAGTGCGGGAAATCCGCCCGCTGCGTTCGACGTGGAGGGGGCTGGAAACGTGGCGATGGCAGCCGAACTGAGGGCCGGTGCGAAAGCACTGGGCTAACCTACCGGAGCCTAATGCTGGCGCGCCAGTCCTCGACCCTACCGGATGGAGGGGAGGACGGCATCCTTCTCTACCCCTATCCTATTTAATGCAAAATCTTAAGCCATGCAGCTTGATCAGCCTTGCGTAAACCCATTCTGCCGCCAGGCCTCAAACACCGTTATCGCTACCGCATTGGATAAGTTCAGGCTGCGCTGCCCGGCCACCATCGGGAGTTTGAGGGTGCAGAGGGGCATAAAACACAGGCGCACCGTGTCGCTCAAGCCTTTGGTTTCCGAGCCAAACACCAGATAGTCGCCCGGGGCAAATCGGGCCTCGAAAACGCCTTGCGTGGCGCGTGTCGTCAGGCCAAACAGGTGCTCGGGTGGCGGTTTTTCGGTTGCCAGAAATGCTGGCCAGCTGGGGTGGCGTTTGACCGTGGCGTACTCGTGGTAGTCCAGCCCGGCGCGTCGCAGGTGCCGGTCGTCCATCGAGAAACCCAGCGGCTCGACCAGATGCAGTGTGCAGCCGGTGTTGGCCGCCAGACGGATGATGTTGCCGGTATTGGGCGGAATTTCGGGCTCGACCAGAACAATATGGAACATCGGCAAATTGTCGCGCACCCGGGCCGCAGCGGTGCTGGGCCTATTCGGTCCGTGCCATCACCAGGGCGCTGACGTGGCGGGCACCAGCGGCCTTGAGCACGCGTGCTGCCGCATACAGCGATGCGCCGGTGGTCATCACATCGTCCACCAGCACCACGCGCCGGTCTTTCAGGGCGTTGAGCTGTAGCGGCTCCACGGCAAATGCGTGGTTCAGGATGCTCAGCCGCTGGGCCCGCTTGAGGGTGTGCTGCGCGGGTGTATGTTGAATGCGCAGCAGCAGATCGGTGCGGGTTTTGGCGGCGTTAAGTTGCCGCGTCAGCAGCAAGGCCTGGTTGTAGCCGCGCTCCCTGAGGCGCTGATCCGACAGTGGTAGGGGCAGCAGCAAGTCAGCGGCATCAAGCATGGGTTCAACCCAGGGCGTGGCGCGCATCAGGGTGGCAAAGCTGCGCGCCAGGCCCGGCTCGGCATGAAACTTGAAATCCAGAATCAGTCGCGACCAGGGATAGGCATAGACCACGGCTGCCAGGCATTGGTCCAGCGGCGGTGGGTCTTTCAGGCAAATGCCGCATTGGCGCAGGCCTGCCGGCAAGGGCAGGGCGCAGGTACTGCAGCGTGGCTGCGGCTGGGCAAAGTGGTTGACACAGGCTTCGCAAACCGTGTGCGAAGGCCAGGCGTGGCAGACCCGGCACTGGCTTGGCAAGCCCGGCAGTAAGGTCAAGGCGCGGGAAATCAGTTTGACAAACATCCAGTCAATATACTCGCGCTCAAACTGATTTTTTTCATGTCTGACAAACCCGCACCCACTATCGACCCCCCGGCCGCACGGCGCTGGCAGCATTTGCCCGCTGAGGCCTCGCCCTGGCTGCATGAAGAAGTGGCGCAGCGCATGCAAGAGCGGCTTGATGTGATCAAGTGTCAACCGGCCCATTGGATTGATTGGGAGCCCCTGCGCGGTGGTGTGCAGGCGCATGGTTTGCTGTCGCGGCGCTACCCCCGGGCCACCTGCACGGTGGTCGAGACATCGGTTCAAGGGGTTGGGCGGGCATCGCAGGCACTGGTCACCCCAAGGTGGAAGCCGCAAGCCTGGTTGCAGCCCAGGACCTCGGTGGCTGGGCATGCAGCACCAGGTGCTGATATGCTGTGGTCGAACATGGCGCTGCACATGGCGGCAGACCCGCTGGCCCTGATTGAGCAGTGGCATCAGGCATTGCAAGTGGATGGTTTTCTGATGTTTTCCTGCCTCGGTCCTGACACGCTGATCGAGTTGCGGGCGCTCTACCAGTCGATGTGCTGGCCGGCACCGGCACACGCCTTCACTGACTTGCACGACTGGGGCGACATGCTGGTGTCCGCCGGGTTTGCCGAGCCGGTGATGGACATGGAGTGCATCACGCTCACGTTTGAGACCCCTGAGCGTCTTTTGCAAGAATTGCGCGGCTTGGGGCGCAACCTGCATCCGGAGCGTTTTGCCGCGTTGCGTGGGCGGCGTTGGCATCGACAACTGCTACAGGCGCTGGCCAGCTTTCAAACCGGCACCACGCCTGAACGTGGCGACCCACAGCCAGATCAGCCTTGACGACATGCGCGCCACCCTGATGCGGGGCAAGATGGCGGTCAACGCCAAGTCGCCCGCTGTCGTTACCGGAGTTCAAGGTGAGTGAATTCAGCTTTCGTGGCGTGTTGATGCTGGTGTGCCTGCTGATTTTTGTGGTGTCATTTGCGGCCTTGTTGCTGGCCGCCTGGCGGCACCACCGCATGGACAAGCAGACCGGCGAGAATTTTCACAGCGCCTTGTGGGTCGAAATCTCCTGGACCATCGTGCCCTGCGTGATCGTTTTGGTGCTGGTGTGGCCGACCGTCAGGATTTTCTGGGCACCGTGAGTCAAGCCATGAAAAACGGTTCTAGCGCATTACCAGTCTGCCTAAGCAGCTATAAAAAAGGGAATTTCAAATGACCGTGCAAGACTTGGGTCAGCGGGCCACCATCACCTTGGGCGGTGGCTGTTTTTGGTGCACCGAGGCAGTGTACGTCAACGTCCGGGGCGTGGTGGATGTGGAGTCTGGCTACACCAATGGTCACAGCCAGCGGCCCAGCTACGGCCAGGTGTGCACCGGTGAAACGGGTCATAACGAAGTGGTGAAGATCGTCTTTGACCCCCAAACCATCAGCCTGAGCGAGATTCTGGAGATATTCTTTGTCATCCATGATCCGACCAGCCGCAACGCTCAGGGTAACGATCATGGCACCCAGTACCGAAGCGGCATTTACTTCACCGCGCCAGAGCAGCAAGTGGTGGCGCAGGAGGTCATTGCTGGATTGGCACAAAGCGGTGTTTACAGCCGCCCTGTCGTCACTGAAGTCCTGCCGGTGCACAACTACTGGCCCGCCGAGGACTACCACCAGGATTACTTTGCCCGCAACCCGCAGCAGGGTTATTGCATGGCTGTGGCAGCACCCAAGGTGGCCAAGTTCCGGCAAACCTTTGCACGGCTGCAAAAGACTTGAGCCGCCCAGCCTGCAGGCCTGGCTGCTTTTTCGCCTATGAACTGGTTGGGGTTTGCTTGCGTCAATTCTGCGCCATGCCCGCTGCCAACTGGGTTACGTTGTGGCGCATCATCTGTAGGTAGGTGGCACCGGGTTTGTCGGGGGCTGACCCGACTTTGACACTACCAAGTAACACGCCACGTGGAAAGCCGAGTGGCATAGGGCTTTCGACGAAGGTGCCGAAAGCGGTGTGTATATATGGGTGATAACAGCCGGGGAGGTGTCAATTTTGTGCCTGTCGCGGGTCAGTCTGGCTGTGCCACAGCTTGATATCCACTATTTGCGTTCTGTTCAGCTTGCGTTCATGCAGCCACATGCAAACTGCGTTCCATATCAACCCAAGGAGCTCTTCATGAAACGCTTTGTCATCGCCAGCCTGTTGTCATCCACCTTGCTTGGCGCATACGCCGAAACCTATGTTGACCTCGCACCGGTGCGCAACGCGGAGCCTATGATGGAAAACATCAGCGTACCGCGCGAAGAATGCAGCAACCACTGGGTTCCGGATCGCGGCGGTCGCATTAGTTACGAGCAGCAGGAACGCAGCCCTGGTGGCGCCATTCTGGGTGGCCTGGCCGGCGGCATCCTGGGGCACCAGGTCGGCGCTGGCAGCGGCAAGGATGCGGCCACGGCGCTGGGCGTGATGCTCGGTGCGGTCGTCGGTGACCGTCTTGAAAACCGTGATCCACGTCGCGCTTATGACAACCGTCAGTATGAAAGTGCCCAACGTGAAGTCAGGCGTTGCCGGACCGTTTATGACACCCAGGCACGGATCACCGGCTACCGGGTTGCCTACGAATACCGGGGTCAGCACTACACCACAACCACCCGAAACCACCCGGGTCAGCAATTGCGGGTACGGGTGTCGGTCGATCCCATCGAACAATAAACTGAACAACTTCACAGATGCCAAGGTCGGAGCTGCGCGGATACCATTGGCGCACTCCGATTGCAAAATATCTTGATGCTATGAAACCCACCATCATCCTGAAACCCTTGGTCATCCTGATCAGCGTGTTGATCATGACGCTTGGCCTGCCCGCCTGGGCCGTCGACCTGGATCGCGATGCCGCCGCCTCGGTGGCACAGCGTGCCAGCGGTGGCCGGGTGCTGGCCGTGGAAAGTGTCAGGCACGATGGCCGCGCCGTCTGGCGCGTCAAGGTCGTGACGCCGCAGGGCGAGGTCAGGGTGGTGCTGGTGGATGCGGCCACTGGCCGCACCTTGTAGTCGGCCCCAGGGATTTTCACCACATGCGCCTGCTGCTGATCGAGGACGATGCCGTCCTGAGGCTTGGCCTGAAACGTCAGCTTGAGGCCGACGGCTACCGTGTCGATTCGGCGGCTGACGGCGAAGACGGCTTGTTCCAGGCACGCGAATACCCACTGGATCTGGCGATCGTGGATTTGGGACTGCCCAAGGTCAACGGCCTGCAGGTGGTGCAGGCACTACGCGCTGAAGGTTGCGCCCTGCCCATCCTGATACTGACCGCGCGCGGCAGTTGGCAAGACAAAGTCAGGGGGCTTGAAACGGGGGCCGATGACTACCTGGTCAAACCCTTTGAATACCCGGAGCTGGCAGCCCGCGTCAAAGCGTTGTTGCGACGCTCTCTCAAAGCAACCTCGGATCTGCTCAAGCTGGGTCCACTGGGCATCGACTTCGCTGCCCAGCTTGCATCGCTCAACGGGGTACCGCTGGAGCTGACCACCTTTGAGTACAGGATGCTGGAGTATCTGGTGCGTGACCGTGCCAGGGTGGTTAGCAAACAGGAACTGTCGGACTATCTGTATCCGCATGATGAGGACCGCGACAGCAACGTGCTGGAGGTTTTGATGGGCAGGCTGCGACGCAAGCTCGATCCTGACGGCACGCTGATGCCGATTGAAACCCTGCGTGGGCGTGGTTACAGGTTCGTTTTGCAGTGAAGCGCCCATGGTCCATCCGCTCGCGCCTGGTGTGGGGAGCTGCGCTGGTTTTGTTGGTCTTTCTGGCCGGTGCTGGCTGGGCGGTTCAAAAGGCCTATGTGGACAGTCTGCGAGAGCAACGCTTTGCCCGCCTGCAAACCACCGTCTATTTGCTGATGGCTGGTGCCGAGATCGACGCTCGGGGCGCATTGACCATGCCCGCCACCCTGGCCGAACCCCGACTTTCTCTGCCCGGCTCGGGTTTGTATGCCAGCATTGCCAACCCTGCCCATGGCCAGGTCTGGCAGTCGGCATCCACCGTGGGGCTTGAGCCACCCTTTCTTCGCCAGCAGGCAGTAGGCCAATGGCAGTTTGACACCCTTGTCGATGCTGCGGGTGGCTTTCTGGCCGCCAGCTACGGCGTCAAGTGGTCCGTCAATCAGCAAGAGACGGTGCTGGTGTTTTCGGTGCTTGAGGACAAGACTGCGTTTGACCGCGAGTTGCTGGCTTTTGAGCGCACGCTGTGGAGCTGGCTGGGTGGTACGGCCCTGCTGCTGCTGCTGGCGCAGACTTTTTTGCTGCGCTGGGGGCTGGCACCATTGCGGCGCATGTCGCAGGAAATCGAGCACGTGGAAAATGGCCGACAGGCCAGGATCGAGGGCCACTACCCGCGGGAACTTGCCGGACTGGCCCTGAACCTGAACTTGCTGATCGACCAGGAACGCGCGCGACAGTCACGTTACAAAAACGCCCTTGATGACCTGGCCCACAGCCTTAAAACACCGCTGGCAGTGCTGCGTGCGACGCTTGACCATCCTGCTGAACTGCCGCAAATGGTGTCGCAGCAGGTTGCGCGCATGGATGACATTGTTATTCACCAACTGGGCCGGGCTGGGGCCGGTGGTAGCACCCGTTTCGCTCCCCAACTGGCGTTGGCACCGATCCTGGTGCGAATTCGCGACACTCTGGCCAAGGTGTATCTTGAAAAAAACCTGGTGTTCACGCTGGATTGCCCCGCCGAACTCAGTTGGCGCATGGATGAGGGAGATGCTTTCGAAATACTCGGCAATGTGCTTGACAACGCAGCCAAATGGGCACGACACACCGTTTCGGTGCGAATCTGGTTATCAGCCACACATTTGTCCATCCGGGTGACCGATGACGGCCCTGGTTTTCCGGACTCATCGACGGCCCTTGGTCGAAGGGTCAGGCTCGACGAACAGGTGCCCGGCCATGGCATCGGTCTGTCGGTCGTGCGGGACTTGGTCGACAGCCATCAGGGTGAATTGACAATTTCTCAAGCCGTGGGCGGGGGTGCCCAGCTCGACATTGTTTTGCCGGCGGTGTGACAGGCTGGCCCGACTTGGAGCTTTCGAAGGAAAAATGCATCGACATATACTTCGCGCCTCAACCCATTGACTGGGGGCCATTGATGTCACCCAAACCCATCCGATCCCAATACGAAGACTTCCTGCGCCATGTCAATTCTCATGGCGTGTTCAAGGCCGACCGCACCGGCACTGGCACCACCAGCGTATTTGGCTACCAGATGCGCTTTGACCTCAACGAAGGCTTTCCGCTGGTCACCACCAAAAAGGTGTTTCTGAGGGCCATCATTGTGGAACTGCTGTGGTTCTTGCGCGGTGACAGCAACGTGAAATGGCTGCAAGAGCGCGGCTGCACCATCTGGGACGAATGGGCGCGCCCTGATGGCGATTTGGGGCCGGTTTATGGCGTGCAGTGGCGCAGCTGGCCCAAGCCTGAGGGGGGGCACATCGACCAGATCGGGCAGGTCATCGACACCCTCAAAAGCAACCCCGATTCACGCCGCATCATTGTCAGCGCCTGGAACGTGGCCGATCTGGACAAGATGGCGCTGATGCCTTGCCATGCCTTCTTTCAGTTCTATGTGGCACCACCCACCGCGCCGGGTGCGCGCGGCAAACTGAGCTGCCATCTGTACCAGCGCAGCGCCGACATCTTTCTGGGTGTGCCCTTCAACATTGCCAGCTACGCGCTGCTGACCCACATGGTGGCGCAGCAGTGTGAGCTGGATGTGGGTGACTTCATCTGGACCGGGGGCGATTGCCACATTTACAGCAATCATGCCGAACAGGTTGCGTTGCAGCTCAGTCGTGAGCCTTTTGCCTATCCAGCCCTTGTCATCAAAGCCAAGCCTGCTAGCATTTTTGATTATAAGTACGAAGACTTTGAGGTCCAAGCTTACCAGTGCCACCCGGCCATCAAGGCACCGGTGGCGGTCTGACAGCGGCTTGCAAGCGTGATTCGAGCCGCCAAACTGCCCTGGGCGCACATGGCCCTGCTGGCCATCATCTACCTCGCCTTCATCAGCCTGGGCCTACCGGACGGGGTGCTGGGGGTGGCCTGGACCACCATGCGTCTCGACCTGAACCAGCCGCTGGCTGCTGTGGGATGGCTCACGCTGGTGGGCACCATCGCCTCGGGCCTGAGCACCATCGCCAGCAGCCATGTGCTCAAGCACCTGGGCACCGGCCCGGTGGTGATGCTCAGCGGCTTTTTGACTGGGTTGGCATTGCTGGGGTATTCGCTGGTGCCTTCATTGACCTGGCTGCTGCTGCTGACCATTCCGCTAGGCCTGGGTGCCGGCGCGGTCGATGCCGGGCTGAACCATTTTGTGGCGGCGCACTATTCATCGCGCCAGATGAACTGGTTGCACGGCTGCTGGGGCATCGGTGCCACGCTGGGGCCGCTCATCATGGGCAGCGCCCTGCTACTGCCACACGGCTGGGCCAGCGGCTACCGCACCCTGGCGCTGCTGCAACTGGCGCTGGCGGTGCTGCTGCTGGCGTCGCTGTCGCTCTGGACCCGTGAATACGCCAAACCTGAAGCGCAAGGCCATCACGAAGCCCAGCAAGCACGGATCAAGCCCGTCAACACCCTGGCCACCTGGCTGGCGCCGCTGGCTTTCTTGCTCTACGTGTCAGCCGAGCTGGGCACCGGCCTGTGGGCGGCCAGCATTCTGGTGACTGAACGTGGTCTCAGCGCTGCCACGGCGGGGGGATGGGTGTCGTTTTACTATGGCTCAATTACCTTGGGGCGCTTTGGTGTCGGGCTGGTGGCCAACCGGCTGGGCAACCGGCGCCTGATCCGGTTGGGGCTGCTGCTTGCCACGGCCGGTGCGGTGCTGTTTGCGCTACCGGGTCTGCCCGCACCGCTGTTGCTGGCCGGTTTGGTGCTGATGGGGCTGGGCTGCGCGCCCATTTACCCGTCGATGATGCACGAGACTGCGCAGCGCTTTCCGGCGGACATCACCGCCACGGTGATTGGCCGACAGGTGGGGTTTTCATACATTGGCGGCGCCATCGTGCCCGCGGCCTGCGGTGTCCTGGCCGCCACTGCCGGCCTGAATGCCGTGATGCCCGCGTTGGTGCTGATTTTGCTGGCGCTGCTGGCCACCACCGAACGCCTGAACCGGTTAAGCTGAACGGCCCGCGCAGCCCACCCACGTCTCACTCCAAGCCATGCACACCCACGTCACCCGCCGCCAGCTCTGGGGCATGCTGACCCTGACCCTGCTGTGGGGCATGAACTGGCCCATGATGAAGCTGGCACTGCAAGGCATGACACCGCTGTTCTTTCGCGCCAGCACCATGGTGGTTGGGGCGTGCTGGCTGTTTTTGTATGTGGCCCGGCGCGGCGGGCGCATGCGCCCACGCGGGCGCGAATGGCTCAGCATCGTGCTGCTGGGGCTGCCCAATGTGCTGGGCTGGCACACGCTGTCAATCTTTGGTGTGCAGGCGCTGGCCTCGGGCCGCGCCGCCATTCTGGGTTTCACCATGCCAATCTTTACCGTGCTGATCGGTGCGCTGTTTTTTGGCGAACGTATCACCCCACGGGTGCGGCTGGCGGTGGTCAGTGCCGCGCTGGCCATTGGCCTGCTGCTGTGGCACGAACTGCAACGCCTGAGCGGGCGACCCACCGGAGTGGTCTGGATGCTGAGTGCCGCGTTTTGCTGGGGTCTGGGTATCGTGCTGTTTCGCCGCGCCCACATGACGCTGTCTGCCACTGTGACTACGGTCTGGATGTTGCTGCTCTCAAGCGGCGTGATTTGCGTGTTGGCTCTGGTGCTTGAGCCTCTGCCGCAACCCGCCGCATTTTCAACCCGGCTATGGCTGGGGCTGGCCTACGCAGCGTTCATCAACTACGGTGTCGCCCAGTTGATCTGGTTTGGCCTGGCACGCGACCTGCCGCCGGCCACCAGCGCCATGAGTGTGATGGCCATCCCACTGGTCGGCACGCTGAGTGCCACCTTTATCGTGGGCGAGATGCCACACTGGCAAGACTGGCTGGCGATGGTGTTTGTCATGCTGGCCATCGCCAGCGTGTTGCTACCCGCACGAAAAACCTGAACCTGCCCCAAATCATGCAACTCAAAATGATTTTTGCCCGCGCCCGCAACGGCATCATTGGCCAGCGCAACGCCCTGCCCTGGCACCTGCCCGAAGACTTGGCGCATTTCAAACGCACCACGCTGGGCTGCCCGGTCATCATGGGGCGCAACACCTGGGACTCGTTGCCACCCAAGTTCCGCCCCTTGCCGGGTCGCCTCAATGTGGTGCTGACGCGGCAGAGCGACTGGCACGCCGATGGCGCGCAAGTGGCGCAATCACTGGAGGATGCCTGCGCGTTGTGCCCACCCGAGAGCACCGCCTGGGTCATTGGCGGGGCCGACATCTATGCCCAGGCCCTGCCATTGGCCATCGAAGCAGTGGTGACCGAAATCGACGCTGACCATGAAGGCGATGCTGTTGCGCCACAATTCGGCCCCGGCTGGCGTGAAGTCAGCCGCAACGCCCAAACTGCCAGTAATGGCCAGTCATTCAGTTTTGTCACTTACCGTCATTTTTCAGGAGATTGACCCATGTCCGGACACGGATTTCACGTCCACGGCCCCCACGATCATGAACTGGAAACCGCTCAGCAAGGCGGCCATGCCAACGACCACGGCAGTGGCGGCATGATCAACCAGATCGCACTGTTTACCGCCATCATCGCCACCGTGGGCGCCCTGTTTGGCTATATGGGCGGCGCCACCCAGGCCAACGCCGGCCTTTTCAAGAACAACGCCGCACTCAAAAAGACCGAAGCCTCCAACCAGTGGAATTATTTTCAGGCCAAGAGCACCAAACAGGCGCTGGCCGAACTGGCACGCGACCTGGCCCCCGAGGACAAAAAAGCCACTTATCAGGCCAAGATTGACCGCTACGAAAAAGAAAAGGGTGAGATCAAAACCGTGGCCGACAAGCTGGAAACGGAGGCCAATGTCTGGGACCAGCAAAGTGACGAGCAAATGCACCAGCACCACCGCTGGGCCCAATCGACCACCGTGTTACAGATCTCCATCGCCCTGGCAGCCATTGCGTTGTTGACCAAGAAGAAATGGCTGGAATACGCCATGTTTGCTGCGGGCGGCGTGGGTTTGGTGGTAGGTGCGCTTGCAGCGATTCATATTTGATAGCTGCCAGCGCTTTCTAATCAAGGGCTGGAGGTCTATTTCTTATGCAACTTGGGATCTGAAGGGTTAATGAGGGCTTCATGACGGATCACGCCACCTCAATGAAACATCTAATTCCATTTCTAAATCATTCCTGATTAGCAATGAACTTCAGCCAGCACACCAAAGAGGTCAGCCAGTGCGGAATTCTGAGGTTTTTGGGACGATTTCAGCCGCTCGTT
>JAIFMA010000048.1 GCA_020048795.1 Rhodoferax sp. | reverse complement strand
GCCCTGCGCCTGGGCGCCGAAAAAATTGCCACCGGTCATTACGCCCGGGTTAGGTGTAACCCGAAGTCAGGGCAACACGAATTGCTCAAGGGGCTCGATCCTGCCAAAGACCAGAGTTATTTTCTGCATCGCCTGAATCAGGCGCAGTTGTCCAAAACCCTGTTCCCGGTGGGCGAGTTGCTGAAAACCGAGGTTCGGCGCATTGCCGACGAGGTGAGGTTGCCCAACGCCAAGAAGAAAGATTCCACTGGCATCTGCTTTATTGGTGAACGCCCGTTCCGGGAGTTTTTGAACCGCTACATCAGCCGTGAACCCGGTCCGGTGAAGAACGACAAGGGGCAAGTGATTGGTCAGCACCTGGGTTTGAGTTTTTATACCCTGGGCCAGCGCCAGGGGCTGGGCATTGGCGGCCTCAAGGCCAAAGGTGCACAACGCGGTGGGGGTGATCACGCGCCGTGGTTTGTGGCACGCAAAGACCTGCCGCACAACACCTTGTGGATAGTGCAGGGTCATGAGCACCCGTGGCTGTTGTCACCGGAACTGGTGGCGCAAGACGCCAGTTGGGTGGCGGGCCAGGCACCATCGCCCGGTGTGCTTGCGGCCAAGACGCGCTATCGGCAGGCGGACGCGGCCTGCGCCCTGAGTGCCCCGGCGGCCGACAGGTTTCGACTGGCGTTTGTCCAGCCGCAGTGGGCCGTGACCCCAGGCCAGTCCGCTGTGTTGTACGCCGGCGATGTCTGCCTGGGGGGTGGTGTCATTTCAGCGTGAGTACGGATACCAAACGCTACATTAAACATAGCTGTTAGCGCATATAGAATAAGGGCTACAGCCTGTTTTTATCAAAAAAACCTAGCCCATGCGCGCCAGCAAGCCCTCAATATCCTTGAGCATGACCGCCATGCCGGCTTTTTGGGACTCATCGGGGCTCAGACAATTGGACAGTTCCTGCTCCATGAAACACATGGTCATACGCAAATAAGTGCTGTCAAGCGCCTTGCGCACGGCAGAAAACTGCTGCCCGATCTTCAGGCAGCTTTCGCCCTCTTCGATCATGCGCTGTACGCCCCGAATCTGTCCTTCAGCACGGCGCAGGCGGTTCAGCACATCGGTGCGGTCCACCTCGTTGGTCAATGCGGCCATGTTGTAGCCTGGCTTTGCTGGATTGGTCCTGGCATGTCTGCTCAGTTGGCACAGCCAACCTTTGACTCCGGCACACCTAGTTTTTTCAGAATCAGACTCATCGGGCAAAAGTTGGTAAAGCCAGACTGAAACAGATTGGCACCGACAAAAGCGGTGAAAGCCAGCGCCCATTTGCTGACGAACAGCGGGCTGCCTTCAACCCCCAGCGCCAATGAAAGCATGACGAAAAAACCCGCAATGACAAAAATGTAACGCTGCACGGTCATGGTGTTTACTCCTGTTGATATGAATCTTATTTCTGCACGCGGTTGATGCCCAACAGCCCAAACACATACTTTTCGTAGATCGGCTCAGAGGTGCCTTTCTTGATCTTGCGGATGAAGTACTTCTCAAACGCAATTTTGGCCAGATGCACCCACTTGCCTTTCTTGAACCAGTTCACGTTGCGCGGTGGAATCTGTGGCAAGGCCACAAACGCAGCGCCGGTGTCTCCCATGTCGGCCAGGCAAACAGCGTTCCAGGTGCCTTTGGCGGTGACGGGTTTGCCCGCCAGTTCATCGGCAATGTTGTGGCAGATGGCACCCACCATGCTTTCGATCATGTAGCCGGTCTTGGGTGTGCCGGTGGGCACCGGGGTTACCTCTACCGGGGGAATGGCCACACACACGCCCGCCGAGAAGATGTTTTTGTAAGCCTTGCTGCGCTGGAAATCATCAATCAGCACCATGCCGCGCGGGTTGCACAGGTTGGGCACCGCCGCCACCGCATCCACCCCCTTGAAGGCCGGCAACATCATCGCCAGCTTGAAGGCGACTTCATGCTCCTTGACCAAGTTGCCCTGATCATCAATCTGGGTCACAAAGATCTTGCCAGCCTCAACCTTGGTGGTCTTGGCGTTGGTGATCCACTTCATGTCGCGGTTGCGCATTTCGGATTCCAGCATCGACTTGCTGTCGCCCACGCCACCCAGACCGAGGTGGCCAATGTAAGGCTCGCTGGTCACAAAAGTGATCGGCACCTTGTTGCGCAGCTTGCGTTTGCGCAGGTCGGTGTCAAGAATCATCGCAAATTCATACGCCGGCCCAAAGCAACTGGCGCCAGGCATGGCACCCACCACCACGGGTCCAGGATTTTTGAGAAATTCTTCGTAATCGGCAAAAAACTCCAGCGCGTGATCCACGTGGCACACCGAATGGGTATGACCACCGCCACCAGAAGCCACCGGTCCCGCGCCCGCAATTTCATCAAAAGCCAGTTTGGGGCCGGTGGTGATGACGAGATAGTCGTAGTCCAGCGTTTCACCACCAGTCAAAACGAGCTTGTTTGCAGTTGCATCGATCTGGGTCACTGCTTTGGGAATGAAGCCGATGCCTTTGCGCTGCAAATACGGCGCAATCGGCAGCGTGATGGCCTCTCGGGTGCGCCAACCCACGGCCACCCAGGGGTTGCTGGGCACAAACTGGAAATAGTCGGTGCTGTTGACCACGGTGACGCGATGCTCTTTGGGTAGGGCCTCGCGCATTTCGTAAGCGGCGGGCATGCCGCCGATGCCTGCACCCATGATGACGATGTGAGCCATGTCTTGTCTCCTGTTGTAAAGGTAATTAATGAGTAGTGCCTGGAGAAGCTGCCACCTCTTCGTGTGGCTTGATACGCCGCCAGTACAGCGCGTAATACAGCACCGGGATGACCACCAGCGTCAACACGGTTGAAACCAGAATACCAAAAATCAGTGAAATGGCCAGACCATTGAAGATCGGGTCGTCCAGAATGAAGAAGGCACCAATCATGGCCGCCAAACCGGTCAGTGCAATGGGCTGCGCACGCACCGCAGCGGACTGCACCACGGCATCTTTGAATGCAACACCCTGCGAAATCTGCAATTCAATAAAGTCCACCAGCAGGATCGAGTTGCGAACAATGATGCCCGCCAGCGCAATCATGCCAATCATGGAGGTGGCGGTAAACTGGGATCCTAGCAAGGCATGCCCCGGCATCACACCAATGATGGTCAGCGGAATGGGTGCCATGATGACCAAGGGGGTCAGATAACTCTTGAACTGTGCCACCACCAGCAGGTAAATCAGGATCAGCCCAACACCATAGGCAGCCCCCATGTCACGAAAAGTTTCGTAGGTGATCTGCCATTCGCCGTCCCACTTGATGGCGTATTGCCGATAAGGGTCGGTGGGCTGGTTGATCCAATACTCGCCTAAAACACCGGTCCCAGGCAGGCCTGCGGTCTGCAATTTGTCGCGAATGGCAAACAGGCCATACAAGGGTGAATCGAGTTTGCCAGCCATGTCACCAAACACATAACTGACTGACTGCAGATCTTTGGTGAACAGGGGTTTGTCGATCACCCCGTGCTCGACCTGAACCAGCTCAGACAAGGGCACCATCTGCCCATTGGCGGCCCGCAGGGGCATGGCCAGAATGGCATCCAGCCCCACCTGGTCCACCAGTGGTAACTGCAAGCGCACCGGCACCGGGTATTTGGTGTGGCCATCATGCAGGTAGGCCGCATCTGCGCCAGCCAATGCCATGGCGGCGGTCTGTGCTACCGCAGCCACCGAAATACCCAATGACTCTGCGCGTTGGCGGCGAACACGGAGGTAGGCCCGCGGCGCGTCTTCTTCCAGCGAGGTGTCCACACCAACAATGTCCGGCGTCGCCTCGAAAGCCAGGGCGATGCGATTCGCCAATTGCTGGGGTGACATCACCGGTGGTCCGGGCGGCACTTCAACCACCTTGATACGTGCATGATGGCGTTTGCCGATCTTTTCCAGCTCTGGGCGCAAGCGCTGGGCAATGGCATGGCTCTGGTCATCACGGTGATGTTTGTCCACCAGATTCACTTGTAAGTCGCCTTGCTCGGCATCGGCGCGCAGGTAATACTGGCGGACCAGACCATTGAAAGTGATCGGCGAAGCGGTGCCCGCATAGGCTTGCAGGTTCAAAACTTCAGGTTGTTGCGACAAATAGGCGCCCAACTCGTGCAAGGTGGCGGCGGTGTTTTCCAGAGGGGTACCGGCAGGCATTTCCACCACCACCTGAAACTCGCTTTTGTTGTCAAACGGCAGCATCTTCAGCACCACCCACTGCACCAGCGTCAGACCCACCGACAACAGCAGCGCGACCAAAATGCCCAGTAACAGCAGCCAGCGTTTGCGTGCACTCTCCAGAAACGGTGTCAGAACGCGGGTGAACAGGGCTTGCAGTTTGGAGGGTTTCCCCTCGGGTGGAGGGTGGCCAGGCGCGTGATCCTGTGAACGCATCAGCTTCAGCGCCAGCCACGGCGTGACGGTAAAGGCAATCCCCAGTGAAATAGCCATGCCCAGACTGGCGTTGATCGGGATCGGGCTCATGTAGGGCCCCATCAGGCCGCTGACAAAGGCCATCGGCAACAGCGCGGCAATCACCGTCAGCGTCGCCAGAATGGTGGGACCACCCACTTCATCGACGGCCAGGGGAATGATTTCGCGCAGCGAGACTCCGGGTCTGAGTTGCTGGTGGCGGTGAATGTTTTCCACCACCACGATGGCATCGTCAACCAAAATGCCAATCGAAAAAATCAACGCAAACAGCGACACCCGGTTCAAGGTAAAACCCCAGGCCCAGGACGCAAACAGGGTGGCAGTCAGGGTCAGGATCACCGCAGCACCGACGATGACTGCCTCACGTTTACCCAAGGCAAAACCGACCAGCAAAATCACCGATCCGGTGGCAAAAGCCAGCTTCTGAATCAGCTTGTTGGCTTTTTCAGCGGCGGTTTCGCCGTAGTCACGGGTCACACTGGTTTCGATGTTGGCTGGGATGATGGTGTTTTGCAGTTCCTGGATGCGCACGCGCACTGCGCGGGCCACATCTACCGCGTTGGTGCCAGGCTTCTTGGTGACGGTCATGGTCAGTGCCGGATAGACGCCACCTGCGGCCAATGCGGTCGCCGGGGTCGAGCCAGACTGTGTCGCATCCACCTTGGCTGCACCAGGGGTAAACCAGACATAGCGCTGTGGTAGCTGCGCGCCGGTGTCAATCCGTGCCACTTCACGCAGGAAGACCGGAGCGCCTTTGCTCACCCCCACCACCAGATCACCCACGTCTTGCGCAGTGCGCAGAAACTCGCCGGTCTCAACCTTCAGCATTTGCCCATCGGCCACCGAACTATTGAGCACTGAACCCGAGGGCATGCTGACGTTGGCAGCGGCCAGCAGGCCCTTGATCGACAGCACATCCACGCCCCGCTCACGCAGGCGCACCGGGTCCAGCCAGACATGCACCGCACGCGCCGGACCACCAATGGTCTGCACCTCGCGGGTGCCCGGCACACGCTTGAGCTCGGCTTCCATGGCATGCGCGACACGCTCCAGATCTACCGCTGCAATAGTTTCGCGGCTCCACAATGTCACCGCCAGCACAGGTACGTCGTCAATGCCTTTGGGTTTGACGATGGGGGTCAGCGTCCCCAGCTCTCTGGGCAGCCAATCCTGGTTGGCATTGAGCACGTCGTACAGCAACACCAGCGCGTCGGTTCGGGGTACCCCCACCTTGAACTGCACCGTCATGACCGCCATGCCGGGGCGCGCCACCGAATACGTGTGCTCAATGCCGGCAATCTGGCTGAGCACCTGCTCGGCCGGCCGCGCCACCATGTTCTGCACGTCCTCACTGCTGGCGCCAGGAAATGGAATCAGCACATTGGCCATGGTCACGTTGATCTGTGGCTCCTCTTCGCGAGGTGTCACCAATACCGCAAAAAAGCCTAGCAGCAAGGCCACCAGGGCCAGCAGGGGCGTGATGGCGTTGAGCTTGAAGGCTTTCGCCAAGCGGCCCGAAACCCCGAGTTTGATGGGCTCTTGCATGCTCATCTCACTGTGCCGGGGCCGTTGCGGCGGGTTGGGCGCCATTCAGTCCAGCCTTGACCGGGTCCAGCGCCACACGGTCTGATGCCTGCAGGCCAGCCAGCACCTCAAAGCCCTGGCTGCCGTGGTCGGCCCCCAGGCGCACCGCCTTCAGAACAAAACCCTTGTTGCTTGCCACATAGACAGCGGTCAGTTCGCCGCGTCGCAGCACTGCCGCTGCGGGTATCACCAGGCGTTGTTTTTCACCGGCAGCAAAACGCACCCGAAGTTGCTGACCCGGCAGCAGTCCCTTGGCCGCCTGCGTTGGCAACTCCAGGCGCCATTCGATGGTTTGTGACACCGGGTCGGCACTTGGTACATGGCTGGCAAGTGTCGGGCGAATCCACGGTTCCGAACCATCGGCCGCTGGCACCTGAACTTCAATCAGGCCACTGGCGTGCACCTGATTGGAACGCGAAACCGGCACCTGCACCACGGCCCGCAGTGGCAGCGGCGCATAAAGCGTCAGCAAGGGCTTGCCCGGCACAGCCAGCTCACCCGCCTCTACCAAGGTTTGCAACACCCAGCCTTCAAAAGGTGCGGCCACGCGGGTAAAACCTTGTGACAAGCTGGCCTGTCTGGCCGCCGCACTACCTTGATCGCGGGCCGCCATGGCTGATTTGAGTTGTGCATCAGCCGTGTCCATGGCGGCGCTACTGACAAAACCCTGACGCAGCAAATCGCGCGTGCGGTCAAAATTGGCTTGCGCGTTGCGCAGTTCCGCCTGCGCCTGTGCCACCTGGGCCTGGCCGCGCTGCACGCCAGTCTGGGTCTCGCTGTCGTCAATGGTGGCCAGCAACTGCCCGGCATGGACCTTGTCGCCGGCTTTGACCGCCAGCGACACCAGACGACCCGTGGCTTGCGCCGACACGGTGCTTTGCTTGACTGGCTGCACCACCCCATCAAGCTCGAAACCGTTGCCAATGGCCTTCATTTGTACCGCAAGCACGGGCACCTGCACGGTGTTTTGTGCAATGGCCACCGGGCCAAAACAAAGCGCCGCGAGGCACAGCGCCAGTTGTCCGGATGGAACCCGCTCCAACCAATGGGAGAAAAATAAGTCAGACATGCAACTTCCTTGGAAATACCGGAGGGAGTATATTGGAAACTGATCGTGGGTGCCAGGAGGGTGCCGCACAAGGAACAAAAAACCCTCACAAACTTGAAGGTCACCCCGATGGCCACCCAAACTGCTCCACCCTGGTTGCTACAACTTGAGGAGCCAACCTCACCACACCAGTGGCTGGCAAGCCACTGGTAGGAAGTTATGCGCCGAGTGGTTGTCCAGCACCACGCGAATGATGGCCTCCTCGGGGTAGTGTGCGTCGAGTGCGTCGTGAACAGCGCCTTCGGTGTAACGCCAAACGTCTCGGTAAACCATCAGGACTTCCTGCATCTTGCGGTCAAATACTGGGTCGCGCTTTTCCAGGTAGTAGACAATCTTGTGCGGCTTGATGTCGTTTTCGTTGAGGATGCGCCAGACAGTGCTCTTGCCCGCATTAGCCAAACGGGCAAAGCCTGCAGACTGCGCGTGCTCACCCACTAACCGCGCCAGCGCCGAGATCGTCCACAACTCGGCTGCCAGCACATGGTCCTTAGGTTTAGTACAGGCGATGTTGACCACCCATGCCTTAGCCTCCTGGGCAATCTCAGGTTCATATGGTCGGTGGTGTTTGTCTTTCAGCCCCATCTGAACACCTGCGGCCAGCGCCTTGTCCACGCAGCGGTAGATCGTTGCTCGACTGAAACCCAGCGAGCGCTGCAGTTCGGTGATGGACGCACCATCGGCATAGCCCAGCATCACCTTTGCACGCTCAACCTCTCGTGTCGATGCCGACCTCGACGTGCTCAACGCTTTGAGCGTAGTTCTCTGCTCAGTTGTCAGTACCAGAGCAGCCCGTTTAGATTTCTTTGCCACGGTCACCACCTTCGAAAGTGGAAGTAGAAGCATGACAATTATCACTGTATTTGTATCTGTTTTAATGAAACGATCTACTAGAGACAGATATTTTGGCAAGGGAATAAGCCATGAAGTACGGAGAGTGCTTGTCAGGCAGAACCGGTGAATGGGTAATTTCTGTGTTTAGACAGCGGCGAATGCAAAGTAAAATCGTCAAGCGATCACAGTAGATAACGTAAAACTGCTACCGAATTCGTTATGCGAATGGTCTACAAGCATTTTTTATTAGAAAAACCTATATAAATCAATGCTCAATTTGTTTTGCATGGCAATACAAGCTATGTCATGGCAAGCTGGCCTGACAGCCGGTTATCACACGTCGGGCCCGGTGCCCGATTTTTTTCCATGACGGTGTTTTCCTGATTTGAGTTGAATCCAGAAAGTGAACCATGTCTGTCAATCTCGCTGCCCCCAAGCCTGCTGAACTTTTCCCCATTGCCGGTGTGCGCATCGGTGTGACTGAAGCCGGTATTCGTAAAGCCAATCGCAAAGACCTGACGGTGGTGCTGATTGATGAGCAGGCATCGGTGGCGGGCGTTTTTACCCAGAATCGGTTTTGCGCCGCGCCGGTGCAGGTATGCCGCGAGCATCTGGGGGGCGCTCAGGGTATTCGCGCCATGCTGATCAACACGGGTAACGCCAACGCCGGTACCGGTGCCGACGGTCTGGCTCGTGCCATCAGCACCTGTCGGGCATTGGCGGGGCATCTGAAGATTGATGCACAACAGGTATTGCCGTTTTCCACCGGCGTGATCATGGAAACCCTGCCGATCGAGCGCATTGAGGCCGGGCTGGATGCAGCCCTGGCTGATGCCCGCGCCGATAACTGGTTGCGCGCGGCCGAGGCCATCATGACCACCGACACAGCGCCCAAAGCCTTTGGCGCGCAGGTGATGATTGACGGTGCACGGGTCAGCATCACCGGTATCAGCAAAGGGGCCGGCATGATTCGCCCCAACATGGCGACCATGCTGGGCTTGATGGCCACCGACGCCTGCGTCAACCCGGCAGTGATGAAACAACTGGCCACTGAACTGGCTGAGGGGTCATTCAACCGCGTTACCGTCGATGGCGACACTTCCACCAACGACTCGTTTGTGGTCATCGCCACCAACCAGGCGGTGCATCCCACCATTGACTGCCTGTCCAGTTCGGCTGGCCAGGCATTGCGTGCAGCCATGCTGGGGGTGGCGCAGCAACTGGCACAAGCCATTGTGCGTGATGGCGAAGGCGCCACCAAGTTCATCACCATCAAGGTGGAAGGGGGTCAGACAACTGCTGAGTGTCGTCAGGTGGCTTACGCGATTGCGCATTCGCCGCTGGTCAAAACCGCCTTTTTTGCCAGCGACCCCAACCTGGGCCGGATTCTGGCGGCCGTCGGTTATGCGGGTATTGCTGATCTGGACCAGACGCGTATTGACCTGTATCTCGACAACGTGCTGGTGGCCGTGCAGGGCGGTCGCAACCCGGCGTACCGTGAAGAAGAGGGACAGCGCGTCATGCAGCAAAGCGAGATCACGGTGCGCGTGGTGCTGGGGCGCGGTACAGCCGCAGATACCGTGTGGACTTGTGATCTGAGCCACGACTATGTGTCGATCAACGCCGACTACCGCTCATGAATCCGGGTTTTGAGCCTCTGCTGCAGCGCGCAGAGCAGTTGATGGCGCGTCTTGAAGCGGTGTTGCCACAAGCGCTGACGCAGCCAGACTGGCAAGCGTCGTGCGCCTACCGCTATCGCAAGCGCAGTGCTGGTCGCAGCAGCCTGGAGCCGGTGCGCCATATTGGCGCCATGCGTCTGGACGACTTGAAGGCAATCGATGCGCAAAAAGAAAAAATACAGCGCAACACGCTGCAGTTTGTCCGGGGTCAACTGGCCAACAACGTCTTGCTCACCGGCGCGCGTGGCACCGGCAAGTCGTCCCTGATCCGAGCCTGCCTCAACGAATACGCCGGACAGGGCCTGCGCTTGATTGAAGTGGACAAAGCCGATCTGACTGACCTGCCCGATATGGTGGACCTGGTGTCGGATCGACCGGAGAAATTCATCGTGTTTTGTGATGACCTGAGCTTTGAAGATGGCGAGCCTGGCTACAAGGCACTCAAGTCGATTCTGGACGGATCGGTGGCGGCCACTACCGCCAATGTGCTGATTTACGCCACCAGCAACCGGCGCCACCTGTTGCCCGAGTACATGAAGGAAAACCTCAGCTACACCCATACCGAGGACGGCGAGGTGCACCCGGGTGAAGGTGTGGAAGAAAAAATCTCATTGTCCGAGCGTTTTGGCCTGTGGGTCAGCTTTTACCCGTTTGCCCAGGACGAATACTTGGCGATTGTGGCGCAGTGGCTCGATTCCTTTGGCATCAGCCAGGGTGCGATCGATGCGGCACGACCTCTGGCTCTGGTCTGGGCGCTAGAGCGTGGCTCCCGCAGTGGCCGGGTGGCGTACCAATTTGCCCGCGACTACGCCGGCCAGCACGCACTCGGCGCATGACGGGCCAATCAGTCACCCAAGTGCCTCTG
The DNA here is from genome assembly GCA_020048795.1 of Rhodoferax sp. GTDB lineage: Bacteria > Pseudomonadota > Gammaproteobacteria > Burkholderiales > Burkholderiaceae_C > Rhodoferax. Next base: position 5,001 of record JAIFMA010000048.1, on the reverse strand, counting down.
GTGGCGGACGGCAACCTGGCACGCGCCGGCGGGCCGGACCGGTCTGTGGTTGACGTGGCGGTGGGTGTGCTGATGCTTGCCAACGGCAATTTTTTGTTGACCTCACGGCCTGCTGGCAAGGTTTACGCGGGTTACTGGGAATTTCCCGGCGGCAAGCTCGAAGCGGCTGAGAGTGTTGAGCAGGCGCTTCGCCGCGAATTGCGCGAAGAACTTGGTATCGAGACAGGTGGCATTGAACGCTGGCGCGAGGAACTGGTGGACTACCCGCATGCCTTGGTGCGACTGCATTTTTGCAAGGTGCACGATTGGGTCGGTGAACTGCAGATGCGCGAGGCGCAGTCCTTTTCCTGGCAACAGTTGCCGGTGACGGTGGTGCCTGTGTTACCCGGCACGGTGCCGGTGTTGCACTGGCTGGCTGAGGAAAGTCACTTCAAAGGCGCTACATATTCAGTAGCTTGAGGCGCAGATGGATGCTGGGCTGGAGGCACTTTTTGTGCTATTTTCAAGATGGTCAATGCCCGGATAGACCGGACGCTGGCTCGGGTGGTGCAGGCACGGCAAATTGCTCGCTGGCCCAGGCTCCGAGGTCGATCTGTTTGCAGCGTTGACAGCAAAACGGTCGAAACGTATTGCTCGGCGCATAAAGGCTTTGGCCACCGCAGGTGGGGCAGTCCACCCAGCGAACGGGTGTTTGCGGATCGGCTGCGGCCGATGTCATGAACACAAAGCCAACTCAAAGGCCACATCGTCAGTGACGGGGTGCGGTCGGTGGTCTTCGCCCTGGCGCATCAAGCGCACCGACACCATCAACCGGTTGCCGCTGATCTCTGGAATCAACTCCAGCGACACCTCAAGTGCCAGCCGCAACAGCAAAAAAGTGCGCCCTTGCGGCAGACTTTGCTGGAATTGCCCGCCATTGGCGATGACCTTTTGCGGCGATCCGGAGTCGCGCAGCAGCTTGAGCAGCAGATGCACAGCGTCACCCAGCGCATCGAGTGTGCTGGTCCACTGGGCCAGATCGGCTTGGCGACTGACCCCGGTTTTGTGCTGCCAGGCGTAATAGGAGGGCAGGTCAAATTCGCAGGTGCCACCGGGGATGCTGATGCGGCTGCGAATGCTCATCAGCCAGTCGTTTTCGGTCAACGACTGTCCGGCCTTGCCGGGCTGGCTGTTCAATGCGTTGAAGCATTGGTCCAACTCGCCAATCACCTTGTCCAGCACCGCCTCGGCAATGGCGGGGTTGCCCCGATAGCCGTCGAGCAGGTGTTTTTGCTTGTCCAGGTCTTTGAGCAAGTCAGATTTCAGGTCAGCCCGCGCAGCCACGTCGATGATCTCGAACAGGGTGGCCAGCGCAAAATGGTGGTCCAGGTCGTCGATGCGCGCCGCGAGCTGGTGCAGTCGCAAGAAAAGATGTTCGAGCCGCAAATATGTGCGAATGCGCTCGTGCAAGGGGTATTCGTAGAGGATCACGCTAGTCTGCAAGAGTCTTGATGTGGGTCGATGATAGCCCGAAGCCAGGTGCGAGCTTTTGCACCTGTTGCGCCAGTTCGGTCAGGGAAATATCTTCGTTCAAAATCACCAGATCAGCTACTGCAAGGCGCTGCGCGCGGCTGGCCTGCGCGGCCATGATGGCTTCCACCGCCGAGCGATCCAGCGCGCTGCGGGCCATCACACGGGCGATCTGGGTCTCGGGGCTGCAGTCCACCACCAACACCTTGTCAAGCTGCTGGCGCCAGTGGGTGGACTCCACCAGCAGTGGCACATCAAACACCAGGCAGCACTTGCCGGCCGCCTCGGCGGCGTGGGCCTGGCACCAGATTTCCTGGTTCACCAGTGGATGAATGATGGCCTCCAGACGTCTGCGCGCGCCGGGGTCGGCGTAGGCCAGGTGGCGCATGCGGTCGCGGTCCATGGCACCTTCGGGGGTGATGAAATCGGCACCAAAAGCTTGACCAATGGGTGTTATCGCCAGTCCGCCGGACCGCCGCGCCCAATTCGGCCAGTAGGGAGGCCACCGTGCTTTTACCGCAACCAATGCCGCCAGTCAGCCCCAACTTGAAGGCAGCCGTCATCGACTAAAGCCCCACCATACTCAAAATGGCCTGAGGTCCGACCAGCAAAACCGTCAAACCGGCACCCGCCAGAAAGGGCCCGAACGGAATGTAGCCACCTTCACGCAGTCCGCTGGAGAACTTCATGGCCACCCCAACCACCGCGCCAATCACCGAGGACATCAAAATGATCGGAATCAGCGCCTGCCAGCCAAACCAGGTGCCCAATGCGGCAAACAGTTTGAAGTCGCCAAAACCCATGCCCTCTTTGCCGGTAACCAGTTTGAACCCCCAATAAACCAGCCACAAGGACATATAGCCGCCCACCGCCCCCCAGAACGCATCAGCCAGGGGGATGCGGGTCAGACCCAGCGCGGCGGCGATCAGGCCCGCCCATAGCAAGGGCAGGGTGATGCTGTCAGGCAGCAGGGTGGTGTCCCAGTCAATCATTGCCAGTGTCAACAGTGCGGCTGAGAACCCGCACCAGACCAGCGCCAATGGTGTGGCACCAAAGCGCCAGGCACAAAAGAAAAACAGCGCACCGGTAACCAGCTCGATGGCAGGGTAACGCAGGCTGATGGGTGTCAGGCACTCGCTGCACTTGCCGCGCAGCATCACATAGCTGATGAGCGGGATGTTCTCCAGCCACTTGATTTGATGACCGCAATGGCGGCAGCGCGAGCGCGGCACCACCAGGTTGAAAGGTTCGCCGTCCGGCAACGCCTGCCCGGCCAGATCAGCGCATTCAACCTTCCATTGCGACTCCATGATCACGGGCAAGCGGTAGATCACCACATTCAGAAAGCTGCCAATCAGCAGCCCGAGCAAGCCTAGCAGGCTGGCATCGAGGCCCTGCGACAAATAAACCATCAAACCACCTGACCGAGCTTGAAGATCGGCAGGTACATGGCCACCACAATGCCGCCAATCACGGTACCCAGAATCACGATGATGATGGGCTCCATCAGGCTTGAAATACCGGCCACCATGTCGTCCACCTCGGCTTCGTAAAAGTCGGCGGACTTGCCCAGCATGTGGTCAATCGAGCCCGATTCCTCACCAATGGCGCACATCTGCAGCACCATCGACGGGAACAGGTTGGCGTTGGTCATCGCCGTAGTCAGCGCTGTGCCGGTGGAGACTTCCTGCTGGATCTTGAGGGTGGCCGACTCGAACACCCAGTTGCCGGCGGCACCACCCACCGAGTCCAACGCCTCCACCAAGGGCACACCCGCAGCAAACATGGTCGAGAGGGTGCGGGTCCAGCGCGCAATGCTGGATTTTTCGACCAGCACGCCAAAAATCGGCAGTTTCAGCATCAGCTTGTCCATGAAGATCTGCACCTTTTTGCTGCGCTGCCAGGCCTGCATGAAGAAGTAGAAACCACCGCCCAGGCCGCCAAAGATCAGCCACCAGTACTTGATGAAAAACTCGCTCATGGCGATCACGAACAGGGTTGGCGCGGGCAGATCGGCGCCAAAACTTGAGAACACTTCCTTGAACGAGGGCACGACAAAAATCATGATCACGGCGGTGACCACAAAAGCCACGATCAGCACCGAGATCGGGTACATCAGCGCTGACTTGATCTTGGACTTCATGGCCTCGGTTTTTTCCATGTACACCGCCAGGCGGTCGAGCAACTGGTCCAGAATACCGGCGGCTTCACCGGCTTCGACCAGGTTGCAGTACAGGTTGTCAAAGTACAACGGGTACTTGCGAAATGCTACCGACAGCGAGGTGCCGGTTTCGACATCGGTGCGGATGTCGTTGAGCAGCCTGGTGACGCTCGGGTTGGGGTTGCCCCGGCCCACAATGTCAAAAGCCTGCAGCAGCGGTACGCCAGCTTTCATCATGGTGGCGAGCTGGCGTGTGAAGATGGCCATGTCCTTGGGTTTGATGCGTTTGCCAGCGCTCATGCGGCGCTTCTTGATCTTGGACGGCATCACGCCCTGGCGGCGCAGTGCTGCTTGCACCTGGTTTTCGCCAGCAGCGCGGGTTTCACCGCGCACCTGCTTGCCGTTGCGATCTTTGCCTTCCCATTCAAAGACGAATTCTTTGGGGCCTTTTGATTTTTCAGTAGCCATGGTGTGGTGCCGGGTGGTTGGTTGGATACTTGGCGACGGTTGGTCTATTCGTTGGACACGGCCAGAACTTCTTCCAGTGATGTCAGCCCCATTTTCACCTTGTGCAGACCGGCTTCGCGCAGCGTGTTGACACCCTCGCGCCGGGCCTGTTCGCCGATTTCAAGGGCACTGCCGTCGCGCAGGATGATGCGCTGGATCTCTTCGCTGATCGGCATCACCTGGTAGAGCCCGACCCGGCCCTTGTAACCATGGTTGCAGGCATTGCAGCCCACCGGATGGTAGGGTTTCCATGATCCGTCAAGGTCTTCTGGCTTGAAGCCAGCGTCAAGCAGGGTTTTTTGCGGAATGTCGATCACCGACTTGCAACTCGGACACAGCCGCCGCGCCAACCGTTGAGCCGTGATCAGGATCACGCTTGAGGCAATGTTGAAGGGGGCGATGCCCATGTTGCGCATGCGGGTGAGCGTGGCTGGCGCGTCATTGGTGTGCAGTGTGGATAACACCAGGTGGCCGGTTTGCGAGGCCTTGATGGCGATGTCGGCGGTTTCCAGGTCGCGAATTTCGCCCACCATGATGATGTCGGGGTCTTGTCGCAAAAATGAACGCAGCGCAGCGGCAAAGGTCAGCCCGGCTTTCTCATTGACATTGACCTGGTTGACGCCGGGCAAGTTGATTTCAGAGGGGTCTTCAGCCGTGGCAATGTTCACGTCAGGTTTGTTGAGCAGATTCAGGCAGGTGTAGAGCGACACCGTCTTGCCGGAACCGGTCGGGCCGGTCACCAGAATCATGCCGTAGGGGCGGCTGATGGCCTGCAACAGCCGCTCTTTTTCTGCCGGTTCGTACCCTAGTGCGTCTATGCCCAG